>NZ_JADNQU010000019.1:0-16653 GCF_015594645.1 Streptococcus sp. HF-2466 | reverse complement strand
GATTTCTCGTAAGCGGTTTGTTGGGAGCTGATAGCACCGACTTCTTTTTTTACCTGCTCAATATTAGCGGAGCTTTCCGCCTTTTCTTTGAGCAGATCTGCCTTAACATCGTTTAACCCTTGCTTGGCCCGTTTCATTTCCTCTTGCAAAGCATTGAGAGGGACTGGATCTGCAGGGTCGCCTTTGTCCCCTTTATCACCTTTTGGTACAACAATAGACTTATTATCGCTAAAGGTGACTTTCACACCATCCGCTTGCTTTTCTGCTTTAGCGACCGTAATGGACTTACCGTCAGAGCCTTTCGCTCCGTCGTTGACATTGGTAAAGGTTACTTGCTCTCTAGCAACCTCTTTATTATCCACTAAAGCAATAGCGGTCAATACTAATTTGCTAGACATGCCAGCCGCCTTAACTTCAAAAGTTGGAGATGTGCCAAATCCTTGATTATCAACTAACCATTTCCACGTACACTCAACTGGTTTCTGCCCTCTCTTTAAGCTCGGATAAATCGTAGATTGCCCCTGATTGTTTTTAAAAACAATCCCGTTGTTGGTCGCAAGCTTAATCGTGTAAGGCGTTGCTTCGAGTGTCAGTTGCTCCACTCTTTGCAACAATTCATTGGCAATCTGGCTCGACTTCCGGACATAGTTTGATAAGGTGGTTTTGACATCGCTTGTCTCTAGTAGAGCTTCTGTCTGTTCGCTAATGCGTGCTTGTACGTAAAGCGGAGGGTCAAAGTGCTGTCCGTCAATCAGTGTCTTTCTGTCACCGATGCTGCCGTCAACCGCACCTTCCACTTCGTAATCTACTTTTAACTCACAATGCTTCTTCAACTCAGACAGCATATAACCAAACAGAGCTTCTTTGCTTGTGTGTTCCGTTTCGCTATCTTCGTTGATAATATACCCGTCATTTGTTTTTCGAGCGATTGATGGGTATTTATCTCTCGCTTGCGGTGCATAGAGCGTATCACCACTGCTGTAAAAGAGTAAATTCCCCTTGTCGTCATAGATTTTTTTATTTAACCCAGCTATCGTCAGACCGTCTTTACCAGTACGACGAATCCCAGTATAAAAGTCATCCATGTTGTCCGAGTAGTTGATAACTTTCAGCTTTTCACCCACACGAACTGGCATCCCCGTCTTATCTTTCCCAAGATTTCCCTCACGGTAGATATTAACCACATGACGTTTGAGCGAGTAGTCATTGTTTAGCTCTGTGACAAATTCCAGCTCTGCGCCAAAGCTATTGGCGACCGAATAAAGCCGCGCTAGAATCGTGTCTGTTCCGCTCCATTCTAACTTGATGGACTTATCGGCTACTTCGTTGATTCCAATCTCAAATGAGTGTTCAGGGTCGTAATAATCGATGTACTGTTTAATGCTCATGGCATTGGCTGGTTTGTGCGGGCCACGCTTTTCTTTGTTCGCTTCCAAACTCAATGAGTAGGCTGTTAGCTCAATCTTATAGCCCGTTTTCTTGACGCTGTTAATGTTAAGCCAAAAATCCTTGTCCTTAAACCGAAAAGCTAGCTTTTGTCCGCTTTGAGCAACCATCTTTTTGGAATGATAGGTCAGCACAAGGACACTACAAGCACCCTTTAAAAACTGCGTTAGATTGGCGGAGTTATATTTGATACCACTCTTATTATCAAAAAAACCGACATTATGGCTGTCGGTTGTATCACGAATGGCAATCCTCACATTTCTTTTACTCAAATCCAAGCCTCCTCAATTTCTGCTCGTGCGCTCTCTACTTCCGCAAAGCTCGACACAAGCAGTTGTACTTTTGTTTTGCCGGGCGGGATTTTAAAGTAGTCCGTTCCCAAAATCTCATCGTCAGGAGCTAATAAGTTATTGACATACAATCGCCCTTTTTCTTCTGGATTTACTTCTCCTGTTGAATCGATAAAAAGTTCTGCTCCCGTCGGATAACGATTCGGTACATCACGCCAGTATGGCACGTTTAATTTATAAATGGCAAAATCATTTAAATAATGATGTGTTACCAATTCGTTGATAGTCGAATTTCGCCCTTTATACTGTCCGACAAAGAATTGTACTTTAGCAGCTTGTTTATCCTTGATTTTCGATTCAAAAAAGGAATGATAACTACCATACCAAAAGTAAGTGATTTTATCTCCTTCTTTTCGCAAATCGAACATATTTCTGTTTTGGTCTTTCCCCTCTAAACTATAAGGGTTATCTTTAACCCAAAGAGTTGGTGAAAACTCAATGGATTTTACAACTCGACTGCCGCCTGCTCCATCTCCCATAAGGAATACAACTAGTGCTTTATTGCGCGTTCGCTCGCTTTTTTCAATCGCCATACCAGCGATAAAATGATTATCACTATCTACGACTGACAAACACCATGCCCCCGTCTGACTAACATAGCCAGTCTCAAACCAAGCACGAGCCCAGATGTACCAGTCTTTTGCTTGTTGGGACAGATTTAACTCTTTGACCGCTCCAAACCATGATCCGTTAGCCGTATTCGTGAAATTGGCCGGAAGAACCCCTAATCGTCCACCAAGATTAGAATCTGCTGCCATTTTCGTGACCACTTTCTTATTTTGATTTTCATAAAAAATAGTGCCGTCTGTCCAATTCTTAAAATCCCCTTTGCCATTTGCGGCAAGCAAGACATTCTTCTTCTCTTCCACCAAATCCGTTTCTTCAATTTTTCCAAACTGCATAGCGCCATATTGACTAACAATGCCAACATAACCCGATTCATGTTTGAGTTTGATTCGGTAATTGACCGATATTTCTGCACTACCATTATTTATAATTTCAGCTTCTAGCACGCCTTGCGCATTCTTCTTAAATTCAAAATACTTCGGATTCTTAGCGTGTGCTAGACCGTCCGAAATAACAAAAGTAATGGTACCTTTGCCATTTAATTTGATTTCTTTAAAGTCCAAATTTCCTGTTGGAATAGCATAGAAAACGCGATCTGGTGCAATACTAAATGTCAATTCTTTAGGTTCACTTACATTGAGAACTTTCTGCAGGTCATCGTGATTGTCCATAGACTCGTACTTGACATAAAAAGGTACCGGAATCTTTTTACTTTTCTTACGAGAGTAAACATATTCAGAACCGTCTATCGTCTCATAATCCTGGAATATCGGTTCATAGTCTGCGCCGCCCAAAAGCGTAAAGCCGTCCAAAACAGTAATCCATTTTGTCAGTTCTACACCATTAAAAGTTACTTTTACCAATTTACCACCCCAATCCATCGACAGCATTTAGAATCGCTTGTCGTTTCGCCTGTTCTTCTGCAACCGGTTCAGCGTAGATTTTAGCAATTTCTTGCCTGTCAGCTTGAACCGATACTACAGTAGGCCGACTAGCTAGTTTAGCCAGAATATCCATTACATCTTTGTAATCATAATCTTGACCAGAATCTGTGTTTAATTGAGAAGCCAGTCGGTTATTTGATAAAGTCAGTTGAGCACTTGCCTTATCGATATCAGAAAAGTTGGTATCAAATGTTACTGTTCCAAAGCTATCATAAATCTCACTTGCCATACCGCTGACCGCCGATTGAACACTCTTGAATTGATTCTTAAGACCTTCATTCAAACCGTTCATAATAGCTTTACCAGCTGGAATCAAGAGACGTTTATCATACTCAATAGGCCCTTTGTGGTCACGAATCCAACCAGCTATTCCACCGACAAAATCCGTTACACCTTGCCAAGCTGATTTTAAACCGCCAAGGAAACCGTCTAAAATAGCTCTACCGGCATCCCACAAATTGATATTTCTCAATCCGTTGAAAATTCCCGTCACTTGAGAAACCAAGTTAGAAACACTTTGAACCATGCTATTCCAAGCATTTTGTGCACCTTGGACAATCCCATTGATGATACCTTGGACAGACGCTTTTAAACCATTCCATGCTCCAACTGCTGTAGATGTAATTGTATTCCACAGGCTAGATAAGAAGTTCATGAAATTATTCCATGTATTTTGCGCTCCTTGCACCAAACTATCGATTAAGTTTGTAACCGTAGTTTTAATCCATGTCCAAGCAGAAGAAGCTGCACTCTTGATAAATTCCCAAATAGCAGACAGAGCGTTTGATAAGTTCTCAAACATAGCCACGCCATAACCAATAATGGCAGTTACTACGCCTATAAAATAGGTTTTAATACCTTCCCAAACAAGACTAACAGCATTTTTAATACCGTCCCATATAAGCCCTAAATCCGCTTGTAATTGAGTAAAATTCCCAGTCACTAAATCAATGACTATTAAGACAGCGCCCAAGACGATTGACTTGATAAATTCCCAAGCACCTTGAAAAATCATTTTAATGCCTTCCCACATTTGGGTAAGGCCGTCTTTCATACCATTCCAAATATTCATAAAGCCGTCAACGAAAGGCTGGACGATTGTCATGATTGTTTGTGTGACGACTGTCCATGCTGTGATTGCAGCAGTTTGAATACCATTCCACAAATTTGTAAAGAAGTCAACAATGCCATTCCAAGTATTCTTGATAGTCTCAACAGCTGCGTTCCAAATTGCCGTCACACCATTCCATACATTACTTGCTCCTTGCGTAATACCAGACCAAAGACCAACAAAAAAGTCAGCAATTCCTTGCCAAGCTTGCTTTATCCACTCAACAAAAGCTGCCCAAATTTTGCGTCCAGTTTTAGTTTGAGTGAAGAACCAAATTAATCCGGCTACAAGTGCTGCAATAGCTGTTACCACAAGCCCGATTGGATTTGCGGACAAGACAGCATTAAATATTCTAAATGCTCCACTAGCCCCCATAGTTGCAGCGGCATTCGCAGCAGTTGCCGAAGTTAACGCTCCTGTACGTACAAATTGAGCTAGTGTATAAGCATTTTGTATCGCCAAGATACCATTTCTTGCTGCTTCAATCCCTTTAATAACGCCAGTAACAACCTTGTAAGCTGTCAAAGCTGTTGTTATCCCAACAACTGCAGCTTTTAGCGTATCTAAAGCCACAGGGCTATTTTTTAAAAAGCTAGTAAATTCTTTAATTTTTTCCGATGCCGCACGAATAAATCCTGTTACAGATTCAAATGCCGCACCAACACCATTTACGCTTTTTTCGCTACCAGCAATACCTAATAAATCTTCGACAAAACTTCCAACAATACCAGCAATATTTCCAATGGTTGCTCCAATATTTTCAAAGGTTATACGGATGTTCTCAGCAATATTGACAATTTGTGTCGCTGTCGTTTCATCAAAGCCAATCATTTTTAAAAAGTCAATATTTTTCTTTTTACCCATCGACCCAAAAATCATGTCGTAAAACGTACTAAAAACTCCACCTATTTTTACAGCTAAGTCATAGACTTCTTCCATCACCGCTTGAGCTATACTATCTCCAAAAATCGCTCCTAAAGCTTCTTCTAAAGCAAAACCAATAATTTGAGGTATTCCTTTTAAGATATTTCCAATCATCGGGATAAAATTGTTAAAAAAGAATACTTTTGTTGTGTCATACAAAGCTCTTAGAGAAGGTCCGATGCTCTCTCCTAAGGATAATTTTCCCAGAACATTTTGAGCAGCAGCTTTCATGGCGGCAAATGATCCACTGAAAGTGGATGCTGCTTCTTTCGCTGTTGTTCCTGTAATATCCAGATTTTTTTGAATAGCATGAATAGCTTGATAAACATCTGAAAGGTTGTTAATGTCGTACTTGACACCCGTCAATTTTTCAGCGTCCGCAAGCAGTCGCTCCATCTCGGTTTTTGTACCACCATAACCAAGTTTTAAGTTATCCAGCATCGTATAGTTTTGCTTAGCAAAGCCTTGATAGGCATCCTGAATACGATCCATAGATGTGCCCATTTTGTTGGCATTATCAGACATATCAACCATGGCCATATTAGCCACATCTGCAGCTTTTTCGGTATCTCCACCCAAAGACTGCAAGAGACTGGCAGAGAAGCCAGTTACATTTTCCATGTAGGCATTGGCGGACAGTCCGGTAGTGCGATAAGCCTCATTTGCATAGGCTTTGACCTTATCAGCCGAACCCTTGAAGAGGGTTTCGATTCCCCCAAGTGATTGCTGAAGAGCTGCCCCTTCTGATAAGGCGGAAGTAAAAGCCTTACCGATACCAGCCGCAGCAATAACACCCGTTACAGCTTTGACAAGAGTAGAACCAAGGGTTGATCCGGCACTTTTTCCTGCCGCACTCGCTTCTGGTGAAATAGCGTTCTGAATCGCTCCGCTGATTCCTTTTGCAGACGGCATGATCTGCACATAAGCTTGTCCTAATTCTGTTGCCACTAGTTCTCACCTCCAGTCTTGTTTAAAATTTTTGCTCTCGCTTTTTCAAATTCCTCGCCAGAAATAAAGACCATTTCATTGCTTTCTTTTTTTACTGCGGTTAATTTCTCTGTAATAGAGACAGGTCTATTGTTACCTTTTTGCCCATCTTTGGTTTTAAACCATGTAAGCAGAGAAAGCCTGTCTAAAATGCTGGCTTGTAAAAGAGTATCAAATGACACTCTTTGTCCAGACATCACTAACTTAATACGAGAATTTTCTCTGAGGCCATAAGAAAAAACAGCCACCTGATAAGCAGGCAACTGTCTATAATCGTATATGTGATACACTTCAGCAAGGTCGCAAATCAATGCGTCTTCATCTGCTTGTATCATTTTGGCGAGGAGGGCAATTTTTTTACCTTGTTTTGAGCTTCAAAGATTTCTTTAATAGCTTCTCCCATTTTGTCCATTGGCACAAGACCATTTTTATCACGCACATGCTCTTTCAAAGCATCTGCTTGATCGCCTAGTAAAAGTTTTAGCAATTTAGGCAACACAAGAGGATTCGTATCCACTTCTGCTATTGCTTCTACTAGTTCATAGTTGCTTAGACGTTCACTTGAAATTTCAAACGAAAAACCTGATGTAGTCGTACCTTTAATTGATTTTGACATCTATTAAGCTCCTTTAATATATTCATAGTGCGTGTTCCCTTCTTTATCAGGAAACGCAGTAACAGTTGTCTCATAACCTACCGTTTCACCGTCTTTATAGGCTACTTCCCCGATTTCGGTCACTTTTCCTTGAGGAATAACAATCCGTTTGAGTACACCGCCTTTAAGAATAACCTCCACAATAAGACAATGTTCTTTTAATTCAGTAGAGTTTGCTTTAACAGCGATACCTGTCGCTAGTTCTCCCGTTACATTGGTGTCTCCATAAATTTCTTTAAGCACTGCCAAGTTTAGCGCTTCGATTAGTGTGAAACCAAATGTATCCTTTTTCTCAGTTTGAGAAGAGTTAACCACATCTCCGCCCCAAGCCTTAATGTCTTCCGATTCTGGGCTATTCGTGTTAGTAAGTCCGTCCTCTGAGATGTAACCCAATGATTTAAACGCTGTATTAAGAGCTGTAGTTGCATCTGTTGGAAGTTCGGTGCCTAATGGCGCAGAGTAAATTGCCCCACCGACTTTAGGTTTTGCAGTTGTTACATGTGATGAATTTGACATCTTATTCTCCTTTTCAATTTTAATAATGGTTAATATCAAATACTGCTTGATACCGGTAAGATTTCGTTTCGGTATCAGTATAGTTATAATCGCTATTTAACGAGACACCACTAATATCATCTAGCTCTATCAAGCCTTCAACAACATCTTTGACTTCTTCGTTTAATAGCGCTGCGTCATGCATAGACTTAGCGTAACTTTGAAAAGCAAAAGTCGACGACTTCAACTGATTTCTCTTGCTACTGCCCGTCTTTTCTATCACGACATATTTATCAGGCGTTTTCGCTTGATGTTCAAAAAAAGACGGCACAGTTAAATGACCGTCAAAGTATTTCTTGACGATAACTTCAATCATTTAACGCACCGCCTTTAAAAGTGTATTGTTTTTGAGATTATCTTTCTTAGCTTTGCGAGTTTTAGCACTCACCATTGCATTTGCACGATTACGTCCAATATGGATATCCTGCTCATAGCCATCACCGCATCGTTTTTTGATATCGCTTGCGTGTTTTGTCAAAACTGTCTGCATAGCAGATGATTTCATCAGATCTGCCACGCCTGCACGATTAAGTTTAAATTTCATGTTACTCATAACGTTCTACCATCACTTTCTTATTCCACTCAAGCGGAACCAGATGGTCAATACCCTCAATAGTCGGACCAAAGACCCGCCATTTCTTGCCAAAGAAGCGAACTTCCTTGTCCTCCCAATCGTAGGTGTCACCTTTGGGGATTCCCAGCGTATAGACCGCCTTTTTGCCGAACAAATTCATCTGATTGATGATTTCCTCGGACTGGGTAGGCACCACAAGGACATTTTTAACCTCAGTTTCTCTATCTTCAAAGATAGGCGCCCCGAAAGGGTCAGAGCCTGTCTCGACCTTGTCAATCAAAGTGACGGTGATACCTTTAATCCGTGTCATAGATTTCCATCACCCCAAATCTCTGCCGTTTAAGTCCGAGCCGCTTCAACTCGTTGTCCTTGATAAACAATCCGCCGCCAGGAACCAAATAAGACCCGCTAAAAGAGTAGCCTAAGGCGCTCTCTGTCATTTGAGTCATTGGTTCCTGATCAGTAGATGTCATTAAGGTCCGAGCAACAACGTCAACTGTTACAGATTTGACAACCTGAGCATATGATGGACTGTCTGCGACCAATTTATCAAGGTCTTTTCCGACTTTTTCAGCTTCGTTCCGCAAAGCAGCAGAGACAACTCCCAACAGCGCCTCTGCCCTTTGCTCCTCTTCAGATTTCAATGTCCGCCACAGCAGAGCCAAATCATCTTTTGTCGCAAAGTCAGCCATAGACTACTCCTCAGAGGCCTTAGCTTTTTTAGCAGGTTTCTTTGCGTCTTCAACGGGTTCCCAATTGCCGCTAAGCTGAGAGTCTACATCAATGATTACCCCTGTTTTTTTGTTAATATATTCCATATTTTAAGCCTCCACACGAGCGAATGATTCTTCATCAAGAATGCCCCAACCTACATACACTTCTGTACGCAAGCACACTTCGCGGTAGCGTTTCAAGTCACGTCCCGCACCATCTGGATCACCGTATTCAATGATTTCAAGCGGAATATTTTCAGCGTAACCCCATTTGAACGCATTTTCAAAGTCACCAACAATAGCGTGGTCTTTCTTAGCTCCACTAGCAACTGTACTCAATGTCTTATTGACATCTGACTGCATTCCGTAAAATGATGCAGGATTTTGACCAAAGCGATATTCAGGATATTGTACAACCCCGTTCACTTTGATTTTTCCAAGAGCTGCCCCTGCAGCTGGTGATAAAGCAATACCAGTCACCTGTCCATCGTTTGCAGTGATTGTCGTAACAGCTGCATCGATGTTTTCGTCGATTTTTTCCGCGTCGTAAGTAACTACATTTCCTGTAATCAAACCATCAAATGAATTGGTTGCTTTAAAAGAAGCATCCGTCATTGATTTTGGTTCCAGACCGTGGAAAGATGCAATATCAACAGCTTGTGCAACTTTTTTAGCCAATCCATCAATGAATGATTTGAGATAAGACAGTTGTTTTTCTTCTGAGCAATTCACAAATTCTTGAGATACACGAGCTTGATAAGTAACCAGAACTGGCTTCACTACCTTTGGTTTCATTGTAGCATTACCAGCATTTGAAGGTTTACCTTCACCTATAATTTCAGCGTTTCCTTCAAGGTTGAAAATGAATGTTTCTGTTCCAGTAAATGGAATAGGTTCTTGACTTGATAGTTTCGCAATAGTTGAATGACCTTTTACTTTGCTAAAAATATCTTGTACTGTTTGGACTGGGAACATATCCCCTGATTGCAATGTTGGCATAAATTATTCTCCTCTCATTTTTTGCAGCATTTCTTTTAATGCCGCATCTTCGTCGTTTGCGTTACCTACATTAGGTTCATTTGATTTTGGTGGTGCTGCCGGTTCAACTGGCTTCATAAAACCTGCAAGACGTTCTGCATCTGCTTTAAGAGCTTCCTCGTTGTCACCAACCAGACGATCAGCCAAGTCATACGGCAAGCCATTTTGCAAAGCAATACGAGTACGCAAGCTTGCTGTCTCATAACCAGCTACCTGTTTCTTCAAATCTGCGATTTGTTTATCGTAATCTGCAGCACTATTCTTGCTTGCTTCAGCTGCTGACTTCAGCACACCGTTTTCTTTTTCCAAATCACTCACACGAGTTTTGAGCTGGTCATAATCTGCGTACTTTTCTTTCTCACGAGCCAAGCGCGCCTTCACAATTGTGTCAAGCTCTTCTTGTGTAGTGATTGCTGTAAAATCTGACATATAAATATCCTTTCTCCTGCTTTCCCGGCAGTTCGGTAATTTTGTGCACTAAAAAAAGCACCTTGCGGCACTCACTTAGTAATAACTTTTTTGCTTTTTACGAGGCTTCGTTGTATAACATGCCCAGTGCGCCAGCAAAGCGCTGTCCATTAAACTGATGTCTCGGTCGTCATATAGCGACTTATAGCCAAAGCCACCATTTGAGCCAATGTTGCGTTTATCACAGTTTGTCACAACTGCAGTCAGCGAAGGCTGGTCATTATGACAAAGCGTTTGCTGTACAATCGACTGCTCCCAAAGCGAGTTAGCTGTAATGATTTCCTTGACCGTTGGCAAGATTGGCTTTTGAATTCCAAACTCTTTCATTTCTGC
Source organism: Streptococcus sp. HF-2466 (assembly GCF_015594645.1). NCBI lineage: Bacteria > Bacillati > Bacillota > Bacilli > Lactobacillales > Streptococcaceae > Streptococcus > Streptococcus sp. HF-2466. Next base: position 5,988 of record NZ_JADNQU010000019.1, on the reverse strand, counting down.
TGCTAACAATTCCTGTCCGCTAGCACCATCGACAACTATTTTTTCAATGTCTGCAGATTTCAAGAAATTGATAATCCACTGCATGCCATTCCGGATAGAGACACAATCAATATTTTCAACGAATATTCGATTATCATCCGTCCGTACAGCAATTGCCATTGCTACATTGGTTCCATCTTGTCCATACTTGATTCCGACAAAGAGCTTACCTTTAAGCTCAGGCATTGGTTCAACCTTAAGGTCATGCCATTCTTTTTCTGAGATGGCTGATTTCTGGTTAAAGGTCGGCCAATAGCCCAGACGCTGGATGTTGTGGTCCAGTTCATCGTCTCCGAGCTCAACTTTAATCTTCCGTTCATTGAGATGATAACCCATTGACGGATTCGTCAAGTACCAAGCGTCCACGTCGTGAATGTCGTGGATTTTCTCAACAGACCATTCTGACCAGCCTGAATACTCGCTGTTACCAGCTAGTACTTTTTTACGGTAACTAGCAAAGACAGTTCCTGTTGATACCATCGTTGGCGGCGTCCCGCACATGATAGTCATAGGATTCTCGCTATCCGTTACCGTGTACTTAAGAGCTGATTCTTGTTCCGCAGTATACTCCTGGGCTTCATCGATGATAAGCAAGTCAAATCCCTCACCCAGACCGCCATTTGATGTCCGAGTGCGAAATTGAATAACCGCTCCAGTCTCCTTAAATTCGATGCGCTCCTGCCCCTTTGCCTTATTTGAGACAAAGTCCTCACCATCAACATATCCCATATCTTCCAGATACTTTTTCAGCTTCTCGAAAGATGAATGGGACGTGCTGATACGATGAGCAGTATGCAAGATTCTAAGTCCTTTATGCAATCCCCATAATTCCACGATATAGACATCCTCTGTCTTGCCATTTCGTCGAGAGATAGCATAACCAAACTTTTGGTGCACCCACAGACCGTCATCATTTACGGCCATAATAGCTTCAAGCAAAGATACCTGCCAAGGATAACAATCCCGGCCAGATTTCTGATAAAACTCTATGGCTTCCTGAGCCAAGCTATCAGTATAATGTAAAGTTACCGATTGAGTAGGATGCTGATTGCCAAATCTAATCTTAGTTTTAGTAACCATAACCTTTCCTTTCAATCGTCATCGCATGATAACCCTATCGCTGGGAGACATTGGATCACCTCCTAAAACATTTGTCTAAAAGCGCGATTATTCAAATTCTTTTGTCTCCTTTCCCTTGCTTTTTAAGCAAAATTATTGTATACTTTAATTAAATAAGGAAGTAATCCTGTTCCCCTTGTCCACATTTGTGGTCGGAATGACGGTTACTTCCTTTTTTTGATAATATCTATCAAAGCGTTTCCTTTTTTTATGATAACCGTATCAACTTTTCTTCGACCGCTCTTATAAATATTTCCCAGTTGCTCAAATACTTCCTCCTCACTAATATCAGAATTGAGTAGTTCAAGTACAAAATTATTTGCTTGTTTTTTTGACTTTCGCATATTGTTATCAACAACATTTTTACCTGTCCCTTTAATTTCTTTTAAATCAAACCGTGAACTACCATTTATTAAGTAATCAGGAGTTGGTATGCCTAATGGATAATTTACTTTAGGCACCATTTGAACTTTGACACCAAATTTTTTAGCAAGCCATTCCGCTACTTCTTTTTCTTTGGCTGAATAATCTAAAGCAACATGTTTACCGTCCACATGATACTTAGTTCCCTCGTGTTCCCAATAGATCATATCAGATACAGAACCATTTCCAGAGTGTTTCAACCACTCTTTTTTTACACTTAAATAAGGCTTGTCATTATCTGGCAAGCCTATTTGTTTTCTATGTTCGATTTCTGATTTTCTCTTATCCTCTGACCACTTTTTTGTCCATACGTTTTGCTTTTTTCCGTTTCCCGGATGATAATCCACTGTACACCGACAACGCTGATGCCTACGATATACATTTTTTGGTACTTTTGGATAAGTATAAGTTCCAGCTACTTCTTTGCACCAATCACAACAATTGCCACTCTCACGTCGCACGATTTTAGGAGATAATCCCGCCTTTGCGTGGAACTCTGCATTTTTTCGGATACTATCATCCACAATAGACTGCGTAAAATTAACAATCGGTTCACCTAGCAGCCAACTTACTTTGTCAAAGCTCTCCTCGCTGGACAAGCGATTGACTAATCCGTCTATTCTATCTTGGTTTAATTCCGGATGTTGCACAGCGAGCCCGATTTTGGCTTCTTGGTTCAAATTTTTCTGGATTTCACTGGCATAATCACTCACAAGCTCATAATTCCTGCCTAACGTCTCATTTAAGAGACGATTTGCGATATTGTAATACATTTTACCGTCTGGCAATGTGTCGTTGCTTAGAGAGCTTCCTAGAACTTTAGAAAGAATTCCGCCAATTTCTATAGCGTAGTCATTTGCATCTAAATAGTTTGCTTGTTTCTGTCCAAGTTTATCGAGTAGCCCTTTAATCGTTGAACTACTAAGCTGACCACGCTCGAAATCTGTCTTGATTTGCTTGAGTAGTCCAGGGACGACGTCCTCAACCATTGCCATCACCACCTACTGCGGAAACTGGCCCATCTGATGCCTTAATACCCGTCAAATCACGGATAGTATCACTTCCAACGAATCCAGGAATGGCTTGATTGAGCTTAATAGCACCATCACCAATCATAGTCAATGTGTTTGCGTCTGCCTCAAAGAGTGGCTCCCATTTGACTGATGTTGCCATAAATTGGTTGCGCAAGTATGGGAACTCATCCCGCAAGCACACTGCCACATATGCCGTATTTAGCAAGCCCGATGCAAATGACCGCTGCGCTTTTCTTCCAGCCGCCCTCAAATTCTCGTGAGCAGCTTTGATGGCCTCTACTGATGATGGATTATCAGACGGAAAACCCAAGTCATCCATAGTCAAGCCTGTACTGCCTGCAAACAAAGCGGCATACATCTTAAGCTGGTCAACAAACGGCGACATGCTAGCTGTTGTAAATTGACCAACCGTTGGACTGTCTCCGTCTTCGTCTTTGGTAAACTGTAATAAGCTTGACACAGTCGCTTTCCACTTTTCCATCGGCTCTGCTTCTTGACTAAGCCCTAACACATATTTTTGAGGAAACGAATAGAACTCTGCCGTTACTTCCGCCCGCTCTAGCGTACGTTTAGCAGCTTTTTGCTGGTACATACCAGCTTGCGTAATACGACTGCGACCAAATGGACGTACCGCATCCGGACGATGAATAATAGGAACCAATAACGGTTGACCAGTAGGATTGCTAACAAAGTATTCCTTACCATACTTTGGATAATACCAGGTTGCGTCCTGCGTAAAATACGCTTCAAGAGTTGGCACACCATACTCATCTTGTTCTAAGACCGCATAGCCTTCTGTCAGTAAAAAGGTTGTTGGATTTAAAATCCCAGTCGCTCGACTGGCCTCAATGATCTGCATTCTAGGTATCTCATCCTGATTGCCAGGCATGATATACACAAAGCAACAAGATGCAATCAAGGCGGACTGAATAGCTGTATCAAACAGAATATCTGGATTGTTAGCATTAAAAATTTCTGTCGCATTAAAGTCGTCATCTGCAAATTCACGGAAAATAATCCGATCGGCCAGTGCATCCACTCCGTGGGCTGTCCATCCTAAAACTGACCTATACATATCTCGTACATTATCTGGGATAACAATACTGCGAGAGGCTTCTCTATCTGCCATCGCATAATATCGATAGCGCTTTTTGACGCCCAATTGATAGAGGGCTAGTTTTCTCCTAAGATAGCCCATTCCATAGTAATTCATTTTGATTGCTCCTTTATTTTTTCGATTACTAGTTGCTCAAAGTTATCTTCGTGCACTTCGATACCTTCGACCAATGTTCTGCTGACAAAGTTAAATTTTTCCTCGTTGGCCAAAATCCGCTTTTTAAAATCTCGATAGTGTTTTAGCAAATTTTTACTTTTTTTGCGTTTTTTAACCGGCAAAATGTTAGGATTAACTTTCTTGTTTTTTTCCTGTTTTTTAGCCGCACGCTTTTTCTTCATCAACTTCCGCTGATTCTCTCTGGCCCCGTCCTTACGGCATTTCTCACTGCAATATTTCGACCTGCTGGATGTGGGTTCAAACTTTTTACCACAAATTGAACACTTGATTTTCTTCATTTTTTACCTTTCAAATCCTAACGCGAGAAAAAATGTACAGTGAACGGCATGAAGGGCGGCGCCTGCCGATGGTAGGGGGTTACCCCCCTCTGTACTTCGACCAGTCCTGCGTTTGAGGAAGATTCCGATTTCCAATCGTTTGTGTTCCTGCGCTAGCTCCAGTTTGGTTTGCATACAATTTATCAGACTTCTGCCGATTGCATTGCCAATGCGCCAACTGTAGATTCTCTATAGCTGATGGATGACCACCTTTTGCTATCGGGATGATATGGTCTATCACAGGACTCATCGGGTCAGGATACTTCAATTTCTTATTGACCAGTCGACCACAGATGCCACAGTGTGTACTTGATTTCAGCAGTCGCTTTTTATTTTTCTCGAACGCAACTCTATGCGGTCCGCTCTTATCAGCTCTTAGATTTACCATAAGAACTCCTCTTTAAAAATAAAAGGGCGGGGTACTTAATAGCACCTCACCCGTTATTATCTGATAATACTATAATAGCACGTTGAAACTGTCATGCACTGTCAAATGCTGTCATTATTGTTATTTACTGTCAATCACTGTCATTTACTGTCAAATTGTTCAACTCTTTAGTAGCTATACGCAGCAAACGAAAGTATGTGCTCTCGCTGCAATTCAACTCATCCATGACCTGCCACCTCGTCATCTTATCGATATATATCAGACTTAATATAGCTTGACTATCAGTATTTTCCAACGAATCTATCAGCCCCTGTAAGTCTCGTTGCTTCCTGATAGCCTCAGCAGTCTTTCGTTCGATTTCTTCTTTTGCAGACAATAGTTCAATATAAATATCGTCCTGCTTACGTTTAACCCCTCCAGATACCTTATCCGCAGAGAATTTCTGACTAGACAAAAGCGAAGCTTCAATTTTGTCTCTACGTCTAATTAAACTCGCGATGTACAGATCTAAATTCCTCAAGTCTTTTAAAATAGCTTTCGCTTTGCTCACTCTCAATCTCCTTTTTTATGGTATAATAATCTTGTTAGAGATTTTACCAGGGACGAGAGTGCCTGGCTTTTTTTATTTGTTTTCTAGCCATTTCTTCAATTCATTCATACAATCTGGACATAGATTGATAATTTTATGAGAATAGCATTGATTCTTATAGTTTGCGTTAGCAGGAATAATAGAGTTAATTTTGTGAGGATTTTCTTTATCGTTGTATATATCGTGGTACTTCCCACATCTATCACATTTTTTGGCTATAGCCATTGTCATTCTTCCCTCATTTCCACTTTATACAGTCTTTGCCCGCTATACTTGTTCTTTAGCTGAGCAAGACATTTCCTAGCAGCACCTTTTGTTTTAAATTTCAGAATTTCATCAACCGTGTTGTCGAAATAGACAATTACTTTGTATTGCATAAACACTCCTTTTTATTCATTTTTTGTATATTTTTTTAGATGTACCACTGTACCATCAAAAAAACAAAATATTTTATATAAAAAACAAGAATCCTATTATACTGGGATTTATAGCACTTGCTATTTTTATTTATTAAAATATTTATATACTTGATGGTACAAGAGTATAAAAACACCTCAAAAAGTCAATTATATCAAGGCTTCAACGGGTGTACCATCACCTATTTTATAAATGCAACAAAATACACTCAAACCCTTTGATACATAAGCGTTTTCGGGGTGAGTCTGGGACAATAGTCCCTTTGCTACAAAAAAAGCAACGGATTTGCCGTTGCTTTTTGCATGGTTGCGATAGTCTTGGTAAAATAGAATTGCAAAATAAACCATTTAGAAAGGCTATCCCATGCA
>NZ_JADNQU010000018.1:0-18031 GCF_015594645.1 Streptococcus sp. HF-2466 | reverse complement strand
TGCATGGGATAGCCTTTCTAAATGGTTTATTTTGCAATTCTATTTTACCAAGACTATCGCAACCATGCAAAAAGCAACGGCAAATCCGTTGCTTTTTTTGTAGCAAAGGGACTATTGTCCCAGACTCATGTAAATATTAGATGCCCCCTACAGGGCTCGAACCTGTGACCCATGGATTAAGAGTCCACTGCTCTACCAACTGAGCTAAGGAGGCAACAGAAAAAGCTGTATTGGTGCCGGACCTTCACGATTTGTATTGAACCCGCGCAATTAAGCAGGTGGGCAACTCGCTCTAACTGAAGCTGCTTCCGCGTGAAACGGCCTGCAAGCTGTTAGAAGTCTTTTGTTTCCCTAATAATACAAAAAATAGTCGGTCAACACTTAAGTGTGAAGTCGTACACCACAGCGTTTCTATAATTATGATACCACAATTTTTGAAAAATTCAAGAGAAAAAATTGATTTTTTGCAAACGATACCACGATTTTTTAGTGGTTTTTGAGTTGTTCAATCTTATTTTTAGTCATGCCAAGGGCTCGTTCGTACTTCCCGTTTTCGTTCGGAGTGAAATAATCGGCATTTTTAATTTTTTCAGGAAGGTAGTCTTGCTGCACCCAATTACCAGGATAGTTATGTGGATATTTGTAATCTTGCGCATTTCCCAGCTCCTTGCTACCAGCGTAGTGACCGTCTCGTAGACGGCGGGGGATAGCGAGATTTCCGTTCTGGCGCAAGTCAGAGAGCGCCTTGTCCATGGCTACGTAGGCCGAGTTGGACTTAGGAGAGAGCGCTAGGTCAATGACAATGTTGGAAATGAGGATGCGAGCTTCTGGGAATCCGATTTTCTGAGCGGCTTCAAGTGCAGTCACCGTATGAATCTGAGCATCGGGGTTTGCCAGACCAATGTCCTCATAAGCGATAACCGTCAGACGTCGTGCGAGACTGGGAAGGTCTCCAGCTTCAATCAAGCGAGCTGCATAATGGAGACTGGCATTGACATCAGACCCGCGAATAGACTTCTGTAAGGCGGACAGAACGTCATAGTGCCCGTCTCCGTCCTTGTCCATAGTGATGTAGCTCTTTTGTAGGCTGTTTTCCATAATATCCAGAGTGATATGGTGAACGCCTGTATTATCTGCTTGAGTAGAGAGAACTGCTAAATCTAGAGAATTAAAGGCTGAGCGCAAGTCTCCGTTCGTGGAAGTGGCAATAAAATCCAGTGCGTCATCATCTAGCTGAACAGGAAAATCAAAACCTCGTTCGGTGTCCGTCAGGGCTGTTTGAATGGCTTGTTTAATATCATCATTTGTCAGAGGTTCCAACTCGAAAATTTGTACTCGGCTGCGAATAGCGGGAGTGACGGAGAAAAAAGGATTTTCTGTTGTGGCGCCAATCATGATGACCAGACCGTTTTCCAAGAGCGGTAGGAGGAAGTCCTGTTTGGTCTTGTCCAAGCGATGAATCTCGTCTAACAGCAGCACCAAACCACCAGAGAATTTGGCTTCTTCTGCAATCTCTTGCAGACGCTTCTTACTATCAACGGTAGCATTAAAGGTCCGAAAAGCAAATTTGGTGGTTCCTGCAATAGCCGAGGCAATTGAAGTCTTGCCAATCCCTGGTGGACCGTAGAGAATCATGGAAGACAGGCGATTGGCTTCCACCATGCGACGAATGATTTTTCCTTCGCCAACCAGATGTTTCTGACCGATGACCTGATTGATATTTTTAGGCCGCATGCGAATCGCTAAATTGTCTGGCATACGTTTTCCTCCTTACTGGTATTCTTTTCAACTGTTCTAATTTATGTTACTATAGTTGTATCTATTTTAACACATTTTAAAGGATTGGAGAGAGGCTGGCTATGGTTAAATATGGATTTTTGGATATATTAAATGAAGAAATGGGGCAATGCTTTCCATTTGACTATGAGATAAACTGGGATAAGAAGAATCATGCCGTAGAAGTGTCCTTTCTCTTAGAAGTACAAAATGCAAATGGCATCGAACTGTTAGATGTGGATGGAGAAAGTAGCACAGAAGACATTTTCTTTGAAGAAAGCGTTCTCTTTTATAATCCTGCCAAGTCTCACTTTGAAACAGAGGATTATCTAACAGTTGTTCCTTACGAGCCAAAAAAAGGTTTGTCTCGTGAATTCTTGACCTACTTTGTGGATTTTTTGAAGCAGACAGCCGAAGAGGGATTAGATGCTCTCATGGATTTCCTGGCAGATCCAGCGGCAGAGGAATTTGAAATTGTCTGGAATAATAAAGCTTTTGAAAAAGCCAGAGCAGATTTGAAAGAGACGGACTTTTATCCCTATCCGAGATACTGAAATACAAGCGTGCCTAAGAAGATCACTGATTTTACGGAGGTAGGGAAGAATGAGTGATATGACTGTTTTGTATCAAACGTTTGATTTTTCAGGTTGTAAAATTGCTTTGCTGTATGGCGATACAATTTTAACCATTTTAAGAGACGATATTCCCGCTATTCCTTATCCCAATATGTGGGATTTTCCTGGCGGTGGGAGAGAAAAGGACGAGACGCCTTTTGAGTGCATTAAAAGAGAAGTTTTTGAGGAGCTGGGCATTGAACTGATGGAGGATTCCATTGTTTGGGTCAAATGTTATCAGGGCTTTGTTCATCCTGAGAAAATTTCTGTTTTCATGGTGGCTTCTATCTGTCAAGAACTGATAGATCAGATTGTTTTTGGTGACGAAGGACAAGGCTACAAATTAGTAAATATAGAAGAATTATTAGCAGATGAAAGCGTCATTCCACAGTTGAAAAGCAGATTAGGAGATTATTTGGAGGTGCAGAGATGATTCATATAGAACAAGCAGAAGCTACAGATTTAGAAACCATTATCAATATTCAACGTGCTAGTTTCAAGGCTGTTTATGAGAAATATCATGATCAGTATGACCCTTATTTGGAAGATAGAGAGCGGATCAAGTGGAAGTTGGTGGAACGTCTTAATAGTTTTTACTATTTTGTCAAAGATAATGAGGAAATTGTTGGCTTTCTTCGCTTGCAAACCAACGATGAGCGAACAAAAGGTTGGCTTGGGACAGCTGCAATTTTACCTCAATATCAGCGAAAAGGCTATGGCTACGAAGGAATTCGCCTGCTAGAGAAAAAATTTCCGACGATTACTCAGTGGGATTTGTGTACAGTTTTCCAAGATGAACCTATGGTCAAATTTTATGAAAAATGCGGCTATCATCAAATGCATACTGAACCAGAGCAAGAGGGCATGGATATGGTTTATATGACGAAGAGTATTAAAAGAAAGGAATGACACATGAACACTTGGCAAGAACTAACCATTACGGTCAGCCGTGAGGCGGAAGAAGCGGTCAGTAATATTCTAATTGACCTAGGTAGTCAAGGTGTGGCGATTGATGACAGCGCAGATTATCTGGGGCAGGTTGACCAGTACGGTGAGCTTTTTCCAGAAGTTGAGCAGAGCGAGCGGGTCAGGATTACCGGCTATTATCCGGATTCGGTGGATATAGAGGATATTGCAGCTCAGGCCAATGAGCGACTGGCTGAGCTGGACGGCTTCGGCTTGGAGACGGGAGATATTGAGCTGACTCGTCAGGAACTGGCAGAGGAAGATTGGGCGGACAATTGGAAAAAATATTTTGAACCGGCTCGAATCACCCATGACTTGACCATCGTGCCGTCCTGGACGGACTACGAGGTGACCACTGGTGAGAAGATTATCAAGCTGGATCCTGGCATGGCCTTTGGTACGGGCACTCACCCGACGACCAAGATGAGCCTCTTTGCTCTGGAGCAGGTCCTGCGGGGCGGAGAAACGGTGCTGGATGTGGGTACAGGCAGTGGGGTTCTCTCCATTGCCAGCTCTCTCTTGGGTGCCAAGGAGATTTTCGCCTATGACCTAGACGATGTGGCTGTCCGTGTTGCTCAGGAAAATATTGCGCTGAATGCTGGGACTGAAAATATTCATGTGGCAGCTGGCGACCTTCTCAAAGGCGTTGATATTGAGGCTGATGTCATTGTAGCTAATATTCTGGCGGATATTTTGGTAAATCTGACGGATGATGCTTACCGTTTGCTTAAGGATGAGGGCTATCTGATTATGAGCGGGATTATCTCTGAGAAATGGGATCTGGTGCGGGAGTCAGCAGAAGCTGCTGGATTTTTCCTTGAGACCCACATGATTCAGGGCGAGTGGAATGCCTGTGTCTTTAAGAAAACCAAGGAGATTTCAGGAGTGATAGGAGGCTAGATGCAGCAGTATTTTGTGAAGGGACAGGTTGAAAAGCCTGTCATTATCAAAGATAAAGATACCCTTAAGCATATGTTTTCTGTGATGCGTTTGGTAGAAGATGATGAAGTGGTGCTGGTTTTTGAAGATGGCATTAAACGTCTAGCAAGAGTTGCAGATAGAGAGTGCCATGTGCTGAATCTGGTAGAAGATTTACCAGACAACGCGGAGCTGCCGCTTCATGTGACGGTTGCTTCTGGCTTTCCCAAGGGAGACAAGCTGGAATGGGTGGCTCAGAAAACGACAGAACTGGGTGCAGCTGCTATCTGGGCTTTTCCGGCGGACTGGTCTGTTGCCAAGTGGGACGGCAAGAAATTAGCTAAAAAGACAGAAAAACTTGAAAAAATCGTTTTGGGAGCAGCAAAGCAGAGCAAACGCAATCGGGTACCAGAAGTCCGACTTTTTGAGAAGAAAATTGATTTTTTAGATTGTTTGAGTCAGTTTGACTGCGTCATTGTAGCTTATGAGGAATCTGCCAAAGAGGGAGAGTCTGCTGCTTTGGTCAAGGCTGTGACAGAACTCAAAAAAGGAAGTCGGATTTTATTTATTTTTGGTCCAGAAGGTGGCCTGTCTCCAGCAGAAATTGCCACATTGGAAGAGATGGGAGCTATACTTGCAGGGCTGGGTCCACGTATCTTGCGGACAGAGACAGCTCCGCTTTACGCACTCAGTGCAGTCAGTGTACTGACAGAGCTACTGCAATAGGGAAAAATCATTGGGAAAGCTAATTTCTATTGTCCTTAACTCCTGACTTTGGTATAATATAAGTGAAATATCTAGCTTAGCTAGAAAGGATGGAAGTACAGGAACAAATTTGCTAGCTAGATGACGAAAAATGCTTTTGCTTGATAAGGAGAGGAGGTTCAATCATGTCTTTATCTACCTTATTTGAGTTGTTGATTGCTATGCTAGGCGTTGTATCAGCTTGCTATCTCATTTATGCTTATGTTGAATTTATCGGAGATATGTTGCATACTGAAAAACATCACTTCTTCCATCACAACCCGCCTATTTAAAGGCGGGCTTTTTACCTGAAATGGTGCCATGTTCTTTTTCCTAGTGTATTGGGGAAATGGTATTGAATCTGCAGCTTTTAGGTATTTCTTATGATTCTATTGCTTTCTTCTGTATTTCCTTGTTTTCATATCGGTCTAAAAATGATAAAATGGTAGGAAGAACTGGAGAGAGAAAATGCCAAAAGAAGTGAATTTGACGGGCGATCAAGTGGTCGCTCTTACTAGAAAGTATTTATCATCAGAAGATGTTGCCTTGGTTCAAAAAGCTTTGGTTTATGCAGTAGATCGGCATCGGGGGCAATTTCGCCAATCAGGTGAGCCATATATCATCCATCCGATTCAAGTGGCAGGGATTTTAGCTAAGCTAAAGTTGGATGCGGTCAGTGTCGCTTGCGGTTTTTTACATGATGTTGTAGAAGACACAGCTGCAACTTTGGACGATTTGGAAGGCGAATTTGGACATGATGTGCGCGTGATTGTCGATGGTGTGACCAAACTTGGTAAAGTCAAGTACATGTCTCACGAGGAGCAGTTGGCTGAAAACCACCGAAAAATGCTAATGGCGATGTCTAAGGATATTCGTGTCATTTTGGTCAAGCTGGCAGACCGTTTGCACAATATGCGAACGCTCAAGCATCTGCGCAAAGACAAGCAGGAACGCATCTCACGTGAAACCATGGAAATTTATGCTCCGTTGGCTCATCGCTTGGGGATTTCGAGCGTCAAATGGGAATTGGAAGATTTAGCTTTTCGATATTTGAATCCGACAGAGTTTTATAAGATTTCCCACCTGATGAAAGAAAAACGTCGGGAACGTGAGGAGTTAGTGGACGAAGTGGTTCATAAGATTGAAACCTATGCGTCTGAGCGTAATCTTCATGGGGAAATTTACGGTCGTCCAAAACATATTTATTCCATTTATCGCAAAATGCAAGACAAGAAAAAGCGCTTTGATGAAATTTATGACCTGATTGCCATTCGCTGCATTTTAGATACGCAAAGTGATGTGTACGCTATGCTGGGTTACATTCATGAACTTTGGCGCCCCATGCCTGGGCGTTTCAAAGACTATATCGCCAATCGCAAAGCGAACGGTTATCAGTCTATCCACACCACCGTTTATGGACCTAAAGGTCCGATTGAGTTTCAAATTCGGACGAAAGAAATGCACGAAGTGGCTGAATACGGGGTTGCTGCACACTGGGCCTATAAAAAAGGTATTAAAGGGCAGGTTGATAGCAAAGAATCGGCGATTGGGATGAATTGGATTAAGGAGATGATGGAACTCCAAGACCAGTCTAATGATGCACAGGATTTTGTGGATTCTGTCAAAGAAAATTACCTTGCTGAGGAAATCTATGTCTTTACACCGGACGGAGCTGTCCGCTCGTTGCCAAAAGACTCTGGACCGATTGATTTTGCTTATGAAATCCATACTAAAGTTGGTGAAAAGGCGGTTGGTGCCAAGGTCAATGGTCGCATGGTGCCGCTAACTACGAAGCTAAAAACTGGAGATCAAGTTGAGATTATTACCAGTACCAATTCATTTGGTCCAAGTCGTGACTGGATTAATGTTGTAAAAACAAGCAAGGCCCGCAATAAGATTCGTCAATTTTTCAAAAACCAAGACAAGGAATTATCCATTTCTAAAGGGCGCGAACTTTTACAGGCACAATTCCAAGAACATGGCTATGTAGCTAATAAATACATGGACAAAAAGCACATGGAAGAAGTCCTGCAAAAAACGAGCTACAAAACAGAAGAAGCTCTTTTTGCGGCGATTGGTTTTGGTGAGATTGGTGCGATTTCTATTTTTAACCGTTTGACAGAAAAAGAACGCCGTGAGGAAGAGCGTGCTAAAGCGAGAGCTGAAGCAGAAGAGCTTGTTAAGGGCGGAGAAGTGAAGCGTGAGAATAAAGAAACGCTGAAAGTCAAGCATGAGGGCGGCGTCATTATCCAAGGTGCGTCAGGGCTTTTGATACGGATTGCCAAATGTTGCAATCCAGTTCCTGGTGACGAGATTGTCGGGTACATTACCAAAGGGCGTGGCGTGGCGATTCACCGTAAGGACTGTATGAATCTGCGGGCGCAGGAAAATTATGAACAGCGCTTGATTGATGTCGAATGGGAAGAAAATACCTCTACTAAGGAATACACAGCGCATATTGATATTTATGGTTTGAATCGAGCAGGTCTGTTGAACGATGTGCTGCAAGTTTTGTCCAATACAACCAAAAATATCTCCACTGTGAATGCACAGCCAACGAAGGATATGAAATTTGCCAACATCCATGTTTCTTTTGGGATTGCTAATCTATCTATGCTCACAACAGTTGTAGATAAGATTAAGAGCGTGCCTGAAGTTTATTCTGTCAAAAGGACAAATGGCTAGGTGAGGACAGCAGAGCGGAAATGTTTTGCTAGAATTGCGTTTTTGCGAATTAATTCACAAAATGTAACGGAAATTAGGAAGTTCAACAATGAAAATAGTGATTCAGCGTGTGAAGCGGGCTTCGGTATCGATTGATAGCGAACTTTACAATCAAATTCAGCAAGGCCTGCTGTTGCTAGTCGGTGTTGCTCCAGATGATGTTCGAGAAGATGTGGCATATGCGGCGAGAAAAATTGCCAATATGCGGATTTTTTCAGATGATGAAGACAAGATGAACTTGTCCGTCAAAGACGTAAAGGGAGAAATTCTTTCTATTTCTCAATTTACCCTTTACGCAGATACAAAAAAAGGTAATCGCCCAGCTTTTACAGGCGCTGCGCAACCAGACTTGGCTAGTCAGTTATATGATGATTTTAACGAATTGCTAAGTCAAGATATACCTGTCAAAACAGGTGTTTTCGCAGCTGATATGCAGGTTGAGTTAGTCAATGACGGACCGGTGACGATTGTGTTAGATACGAAGAATCGTTGAGAAAATGATAAATAAAAACGAGTCTGGACAAAACTGTTCCAGACTTGTTTGCTTTCTAGGATAAAACTCAATACGCATTGAGCAGTCTCCAATGTGTTAATGTTATCAGTTGCGACTTCCTTTTATATTTTTTCCACATAAAGCTGTTGAGCGATAGCAGAGTTGACTTGCAGCTCTTTTCCATTGACCTTGAGCGCATACAGTTGAGCGTAAGGATCGTATTGCTCCAGTATCAGCGTATCTCCCAGATGTAAATCGTGTTTTTCCAAATATTTTAATAGTTCAAATTCATCGTGAACTCGTGCTAAACGATAGGTTCCAGCATTTTCGACTTGATCTAAAGTCAATTGGTATTTTTCGACCAATAATTCACCTTTTGCAGGAATGGTTCCGCCGTGGGGACAGGTTTCTGGGAAATTCAGCATTTTTTCTAAGCGCTCGACAAATAATTCTGAAACGGTGTGTTCTAAGACTTCCGCTTCTTCATGGATTTGATCAGTCGTATATCCCAAATCATGTACGAGGAAAGCCTCGATGAGTCGGTGCTTGCGATATAGCTCAGAAACAAGATGTAAACCAAGATCTGTCAGTAAATAACCGCTTGTTTTATCTTTTACAATCAATTTTTCGGCTTTCATCTTTTTAATCATTTCTGTAACAGCTGGGGGAGATACCTGCATTTGGGCGGCAATTTCTTTATTTGTAATTTTTTGAGTATGTGTACCAATCTCATAAATACATTTGAGGTAATCTTCTTTGTTTGGGGTCATGTTGTCCTTTTACTCCTTATCTTACTAGTATATCAAAAATAACTTAAGAATACAGCCGATAACCGCTTGTTTCAGAGAATGAAAGGCTTATTATTCAAGAAGAATTTCAAGTAAAAAGGAACTGGCAATCAATTCCGGCTCCTTTTTCCATTTCTTATTTGCTAAGACCTTCTGAAATCTTATCTAAGTTCCATTTCATCATATCGTAGTAGCTATCTCCTTTTTCACCTTTTTCAGCGATTGAATCAGTGAAAATCTTGGCATAAATTGGAATTTTTGTATCTTTTGAAACAGTCTTCATTGGACGGTCATCTACACTACTTTCGACAAAGAGTGAAGGGACTTTAGTTTTACGAAGTTTTTCAACTAGTGTTTTGATTTGGTCTGGAGTTCCTTCTTCTTCTGTGTTGATTTCCCAGATGTAAGCAGATGGCACGCCGTAGGCTTTAGAGAAGTATTTGAAGCAACCTTCGCTGGTAACAATCATTTTCTTTTCAGCAGGAATGTTGTTGAATTTTGCTTTTGCTTCCTTGTCCAATGCTTCAAGTTTCGCAGTATAGGCTTTCAGATTCTTTTCGTAAGTTTCTTTGTTTTTAGGGTCTTTTTCAATCAAACGTTTTGCAATATTTTTTGCATAGATAACTCCGTTTTCAAGATTGAGCCAAGCGTGTGGGTCTTCTTTTCCTTTTTCGCTTTGACCTTCAAGATAAATGACCTCAACACCGTCACTTACAGCATAGTAATCTTTGTTTTCTTTCTTTTTCGCGTTTTTAACTAATTTTGTAAACCAAGCATTTCCGCCTGTTTCCAAATTGATACCATTGTAGAAAATCAAATCAGCTTTTGATGTTTTTTTCACATCTTCTGGTAATGGTTCGTATTCATGTGGATCTTTTCCGACAGGAACGATACTGTGCAGATTGATTTTATCACCGGCGATATTTTTAGTAATATCAGCGATGATAGAGTTGGTAGCAACAACATTCAATTTTGAAGATTTGTTGGTGGAAGTTCCTTTTTGACCAGCGCAGGCGACAAGACCAACGACGGCTAAAAACAGAACGGTGATAAAACCTAGTTTTTTCATGTAAGGTTCTCCTTTAATAAATTAAATACTAACTTTATTTTAGCTTGGGTTTGTTTTTAAGTTTGTTAAATCGTTGTTTTGGAGCGATAAAGAAACTAATGGCAAAGATAATGGCAGATGTCAGTACAATACTTGAGCCGGCCGCAACATTAAAGGTATAGCCAATGAAGAGTCCTAAGACAGATGCAATTGCCCCCAAGCTAGAAGACAAGATAATCATTGTTTTAAGACTGTTAGCGTAAAGATAAGCAGTAGCAGCAGGTGTAATCAGCATAGCAACAATCAAAATCGTTCCCACACTTTGCATAGCTGTAACTGCAACTAGCGTCAAGAGAATCATCAAGAGATAATGATAAAAATTGACTGGCATCCCCATCGCTTTTGCCAGAAGTGGATCGAAAGAAGTAATCAATAGTTCTTTGAAGAACATTCCAATGACAATCAGGACAGCGATTCCGACACCGATTGTAATCCACATGTCGATGTCTTGTACGGCCAAGATATTCCCAAAAAGAATATGGAAAAGGTCAGTTGAACTATTCGCAACCCCGATCAAGATGACTCCAAGAGCTAAAAAGGAGCTAAAAGTTATTCCAATGGCAGTATCACTTTTAATAATTGAATTTCCTCTAATATAAGTAATAATAACCGAGGCTAAAAGTCCAAAAACAATGGCTCCGATAAAGAAGTTGATTCCTAAGATAAAGGAGAGCGCAACTCCCGGTAAGACCGCATGTGAAATGGCATCGCCCATCAAAGACATGCCTCTTAGAATGATGAAGCAACCAACTGCTCCAGCAACAATCCCGATGACAATGGCTGTAATCAGTGCATTTTGTAGAAAATGGAAATTTTGTAGTCCATCAAGAAATTCTGAAAACATATTAAAGACCTCCATTCACAAAAAGCTGAGAGCCGTAGGCTTTTTTCAAGTTTTCTTCTGTGAAAGTTGATGAAGTTTCCCCAATGGCAATGAGTTCTTTATTCAAAATTAAAACTTGATCAAAATAATGCGGGACTTTTCCTAAGTCATGGTGGACGATGAGAATCGTTTTTCCTTGTTCTTTTAGATTGCGTAGCGTTGTCATGATAATTTCTTCGCTGATCGAATCAATCCCGACAAACGGTTCGTCCAGAAAGATACAGTCTGCTTCTTGTACCAGACAGCGCGCAATCAAGACCCGTTGAAATTGCCCTCCTGACAACTGGCTGATTTGGCGTTCAGCATAATCCTCTAAGCCGACAATGCGCAGCGCATTTGTCACCTTGTCCCAGTCTGTGCTTTTTAGTCTGTGAAACAATTTCACTTTTGGATACAGTCCAAGCGACACACATTCTTTTACTTTGATAGGAAAGTTGTAGTCAATGTGAATTTTTTGTTCCACATAAGCAACGTGACTGAGTACTTTTGAGAATTCTTTATCATCAAGATAAGTTTGTCCAGCGTGGTCAATGATGCCCAACATCCCTTTTAAAAGGGTGGATTTGCCAGCTCCGTTTGGACCGATAATTCCCATGATAGTTGGGCCTTGGATTTCCAAAGAAATCTGATTGAGAGCAAGCGTTTCCTGATAAGAGACACTTAAATTTTCGATACGTATCATTTTTATACACCCCTACTGTTAATATACATTAAAATAAAAATTAAGTCAAGTTAATTTTTAGAATTTTTAAGAAAAATCAGAAGCAAGGTTTGCCAGAAAACTCCCTTTTGATAAAAGTTTGATTATTCAGAACTTTTTTGATAGGATTAAGATAAAACAATGAAAGCGAGAACAAGATGACACGTTTACAAGATGATTTTTTTGACTATGTTAATGGTGAATGGGAAAAAACAGCAGTTATTCCTGATGACAAGCCTATGACAGGTGGATTTATGGATCTGGATCAAGATATTGAAAAATTGATGCTAGCTACAACTGATAAATGGTTAGCAGGTCAAGATGTACCGGATGATCCAATCTTGCAAAATTTTGTGAAATACCATCGTTTGGTGGCAGATTTTGACGGACGGGAACAAGCAGGAGTTGCTCCAGCGATGCCGCTTGTGGAAGAATATAAAGCGCTTGGCTCTTTTAAGGAATTTGCAGATAAGATTGCTGAATATGAAATGGCTGGAAAGCCAAATTTCTTTACTTTTGATGTTGCTCCAGACTTTATGAATGCGCAAATGAATGTTCTCTGGGCCGATGCGCCTGGAATCATTTTGCCAGATACAACCTACTATGAAGAAGGAAATGAAAAAGGCAAGGAATTGCTGGCAATCTGGCGGAAAATGCAGGAAGAATTGTTGACTAAATTTGGCTTTTCGGCAGAGGAAACAAAAGATATTTTGGATAAATATCTGGAATTGGATGCTAAATTAGCCAAGTATGTCCTGTCAAATGAAGAAAGTTCAGAATATGTGAAATTGTATCATCCTTACGATTGGGCAGATTTTACGAAGCTAGCTCCAGAATTGCCGCTTGACGCGATTTTTACAGAGATTTTGGGACAAGTCCCAGACAAAGTGATTGTTCCTCAAGAGCGTTTCTGGAAAGACTTTGCAGCAGAATGTTATTCAGAAAAGAATTGGGAGCATTTGCATGCGGCACTGAAGTTATTCTCTACTGGAGCATGGACTTCTTTGCTCACTGAAGAAATTCGTGTCCTTTCAGGTACCTATGCACGCGCTATCTCAGGTGTCCCAGAACCACGTCCAAAAGAAAAGGCAGCTTACCAGCTAGCGCAAGGTCCGTATAACCAAGCACTTGGTTTGTGGTATGCGGGAGAAAAATTCTCACCTGAAGCAAAAGCAGATGTAGAGCACAAAGTTGCTGCTATGATTGATGTTTATAAGTCGCGTCTGGAAACGGCGGATTGGCTCGCTAAGGAAACACGTGACAAAGCGATTGTCAAACTCAATGTCATCACACCGCATATCGGCTATCCAGAGAAATTGCCAGAAACCTATGCGAAAAAAGTGATTGATGAGAATTTGAGTTTGGTGGAGAATGCTCAAAATTTAGCAAAAATTTCTATTGCGCATACATGGAGCAAGTGGAACAAGGAAGTGGATCGCAGTGAATGGCACATGCCAGCCCATATGGTCAACGCGTATTATGACCCACAGCAAAATCAAATTGTGTTCCCAGCAGCTATTCTCCAAGCGCCATTTTATGATTTACATCAATCTTCATCAGCTAACTATGGTGGAATCGGTGCGGTGATTGCTCATGAAATTTCTCATGCCTTTGACTCAAATGGAGCTTCATTTGACGAACACGGAAGTTTGAACAATTGGTGGAAGTCAGAAGATTACGAGGCCTTTCAAGCACGTACTCAAAAGGTGATTGAGCAATTTGACGGACAGGATTCTTACGGTGCTAAAGTCAATGGGAAACTAACTGTTTCAGAAAATATTGCAGACCTTGGTGGTATTGCGGCAGCACTGGAAGCCGCTAAGAAAGAAGCAGACTTCTCTGCAGAAGAATTCTTTACTAACTTTGCCCGTATCTGGCGCATGAAAGCTCGGCCAGAGTTCATGCAGATGCTAGCCAGCGTGGACGTGCATGCTCCTGGAAAACTTCGGGCAAATGTTCAATTGCCAAACTTTGATGATTTCTTTACGACTTTTGATGTTAAAGAAGGCGATGGCATGTGGCGCAAACCAGAAGACCGCGTGATTATTTGGTAATGGTTCACTTTACTTAAAACCAGTTGGAAGGCACTAGCCCCATAAAATGAGACACAAGAAAAACCCTCCTGTTGAAATCTAGTAAACTAGAAACAGGAGGGTTTTGTTGTGGTTAAAAAAGCGTATTCGGTAGAAACTAAGTTAGCCTGCATTGAAATGAAGAAGGCAGGTAAGTCAAATAAGGTCATCATGGAGACTCTGGGCATCAAAAATGTTAGTCAGGTCAAGACCTGGTGGCGATGGTATCGAAATGATGAACTGCACCGTTTCCATCAACCTGTGGGGAAACAATATACCTACGGTAAAGGAATGGGACAGCTATCTGAAGTGGAACAGTTACGACTACAGGTAGAACTACTAAAAAAGTATCGGAGCTTGGTAAGGTCATCGACAAAGTAAGTCTTATCAAGCTGGTGGAAGAATACAAAAACGTCTGCCCAGTATCCGTCATTCTGGACTGTTTTGGTATCAAACGATCCACTTTCTACCGTTGGAAAGTAGAAGGTAAAAAAACTAAGCAAAGGGACGAGGTTGTAGAAAAAATAGAGCGAATCTGTATGGGAAATCAGTTTATCTACGGCTACCGTACCATCACTCGATTGCTCAAGAAGAGGGATAACCTTGTCATCAATCCTAAAAAGGTTTATCGTATTATGAAGGAGAATGGTTAGCTCTGCCGTGTACGTCCTAAGAAGGGGCCGAGTCTAGGTAAGCCCTACTATGTAACAGAGAATAAGCTAGATCGTGATTTTAAAGCAGAAAAGCCACTGGAGAAGCTGGTCACAGACATGACCTACCTCTACTTTGGAAACTGTAAACTCTACCTGTCCTCTATCATGGATCTCTATAATCGTGAAATTGTGGCTTATACCATCTCAGATTGTCAGGATACGGACTTTGCGTTGGATACTTTGAACCAACTGAATGTGTCTCAAGGAGCGCTCTTGCACA
This sequence comes from Streptococcus sp. HF-2466, assembly GCF_015594645.1. NCBI lineage: Bacteria > Bacillati > Bacillota > Bacilli > Lactobacillales > Streptococcaceae > Streptococcus > Streptococcus sp. HF-2466. Next base: position 3,312 of record NZ_JADNQU010000018.1, on the reverse strand, counting down.
GCGATCAGGGCTCTGTCTACACCTCAAAAGCTTATTACCAGGCTTGCACAGAAAAAGGCATCACCCGCTCTATGTCCCATAGGGGAACACCAGCGGATAATGTCTGTATCGAATGGTTTCATTCTGTCCTAAAGTCTGAAACCTTCTATCTCCATAACTGGAGAAACTTAACCAAAGATAGTAGAACAGATATTGTCAAATCTACATCATATTTTATAATGAAACTAGAATTCAACAGAGATGAAACGACCGATCTCCTGTGGATTACAGAAATCTGGTCGCCCAAAAAGGGGGTTTCTTCTGTCCCATTATTGGGGTGCAGTGCCGAATGACCAGCTGGTTTTTTGTGTTTGAGAATATAGAAACAGACTTTCCTTAATTATGCCTTTTAAAATCGCCTAAAAATGGTATAATAATAACATCACAAAATTGGAGTGAATCAATGACTTTTTATAATCACAAATCAATTGAAAAAAAATGGCAAAATTATTGGGCGGAAAATCATACGTTTAAAACAGGAACAGACGCTGACAAACCAAATTTTTATGCGTTGGATATGTTCCCTTACCCGTCTGGTGCTGGTCTTCACGTAGGACACCCAGAAGGCTACACGGCGACTGATATTCTTAGTCGTTTCAAACGTGCGCAAGGCTACAACGTTCTTCACCCAATGGGCTGGGATGCCTTTGGGCTGCCTGCCGAGCAATACGCAATGGATACAGGTAATGACCCAGCTGAGTTTACGGCAGAAAATATTGCCAACTTCAAACGCCAAATCAATGCACTGGGCTTCTCTTATGACTGGGACCGTGAAGTGAACACAACGGATCCTAACTACTACAAATGGACTCAGTGGATTTTCACAAAATTATATGAAAAAGGGTTGGCATACGAAGCTGAAGTGCCAGTTAACTGGGTTGAAGAACTAGGTACAGCCATCGCTAACGAAGAAGTACTTCCTGACGGAACATCTGAACGTGGTGGTTACCCAGTTGTCCGCAAACCCATGCGCCAATGGATGCTGAAAATCACAGCTTATGCTGAACGTCTGCTCGAAGATTTAGAAGACCTTGATTGGCCAGAGTCTATCAAGGACATGCAACGTAACTGGATTGGCAAATCAACTGGTGCTAACGTTACCTTTAAAATCAAAGATACGGATAAAGATTTCACCGTATTTACAACTCGTCCAGATACATTATTTGGTGCGACTTATGCTGTTTTAGCGCCTGAACATCCACTTGTTGATGTGATTACAACACCAGAACAAGCGCAAGCTGTTGCTGACTACAAACATCAAGCAAGTCTTAAATCTGACCTTGCTCGTACAGACCTTGCTAAAGAAAAAACAGGTGTCTGGACTGGTAGCTATGCCATTAATCCAGTAAATGGCAAGGAAATCCCAATCTGGATTGCAGACTATGTTCTTGTAAGCTACGGTACTGGTGCTATCATGGCGGTTCCTGCTCACGATAAGCGCGACTGGGAATTTGCTAAGCAATTCGGCTTGGAAATCGTTCCCGTTCTTGAAGGTGGAAATGTTGAGGAAGGAGCTTTCACAGAAGACGGTCTTCACATCAATTCTGGCTTCTTAGACGGCCTTGATAAAGCACAAGCTATCGATAAAATGGTTGACTGGCTGGAAGCAGAAGGTGTCGGAAACAAAAAAGTAACTTACCGTCTGCGTGACTGGCTCTTCAGCCGTCAGCGTTATTGGGGTGAACCAATCCCAATCATCCACTGGGAAGACGGCACAACAACAGCTGTTCCAGAAGAGCAATTGCCGCTTGTATTGCCAGTAACCAAAGACATCAAACCTTCAGGTACAGGTGAAAGCCCACTTGCTAACTTGACCGATTGGCTGGAAGTGACGCGTGAAGATGGGATGAAAGGTCGCCGTGAAACAAACACAATGCCACAATGGGCAGGCTCTAGCTGGTATTATCTTCGCTATATCGACCCACACAACGATGAAAAATTAGCTGATGAAGAATTACTCAAGGCTTGGCTGCCGGTTGACATTTACATTGGTGGTGCAGAACATGCAGTGCTTCACCTTCTTTATGCTCGTTTCTGGCACAAATTCCTTTATGATTTAGGTGCCGTTCCAACCAAAGAACCATTCCAAAAACTCTTTAACCAAGGGATGATTTTAGGAACAAGCTACCGCGACCACCGTGGTGCGCTTGTGGCAACTGATAAAGTTGAAAAACGTGATGGTTCATTCTTCCACATTGAAACTGGTGAAGAACTTGAACAAGCACCAGCGAAAATGTCTAAATCACTAAAAAACGTTGTGAACCCTGACGATGTGGTTGAACGTTATGGTGCAGACACACTTCGAGTGTACGAAATGTTCATGGGACCACTTGATGCCTCAATCGCATGGTCTGAAGAAGGTCTTGAAGGCTCACGTAAATTCCTCGACCGCGTCTATCGCTTGTTGACAACAAAAGAAATTGTTGCAGAAAATAATGGCAATTTGGATAAAGTTTACAACGAAACAGTCAAAGCTGTAACTGAACAACTTGAAGCCATGAAATTCAACACAGCCATTGCTCAATTGATGGTATTCGTCAATGCTGCCAATAAAGAAGACAAACTCTTTGTTGGCTACGCTAAAGACTTTGTACAATTGTTAGCACCATTTGCACCACACCTTTCTGAAGAATTGTGGCAAACATTGACACAATCAGGTGAATCAATTTCATACGTTCCTTGGCCAACATGGGATGAAGCAAAACTCGTTGAAGATGAGGTTGAAATTGTCGTGCAAATCAAGGGCAAGGTTCGTGCGAAACTTGTGGTCGCAAAAGACTCAAGCCGTGAAGAGCTTGAAAAGCTTGCCCTTACCAATGAAAAAATCCAGTCTGAAATCGCTGAAAAACAGGTGGTTAAGGTGATTGTAGTCCCTAACAAACTTGTTAATATTGTTGTCAAGTAATAGGTTCTGTTAGCCTTATCTGCAACCTCCAATAACGTTTCAAGCTGTTGGAGGTACCTAAATTGGTGAATATTGTTGCGAAATAAAAGAAAAATGAGGATTCTGATAACATTTGGAATCCTTTTTTGCTGACTTAAACTAAAAAAGCTTAAACTTAAAAACAAGAAAAATAAAAAAAGATAAAAAAAGGTATTGACAAGAAGAGAAGGAGATGATATACTAAGATAGTTGTCGCTTGAGTGGCGACAAAGACCTTTGAAAACTGAACAAGACGAACCAATGTGCAGGCGACTGTTTAAGAAGACAGTCCGTCAAACATTAAGAAGAAACAATAAATCTGTCAGTGACAGAAATGAGTGAGAACTCAA
>NZ_JADNQU010000017.1:0-18798 GCF_015594645.1 Streptococcus sp. HF-2466 | reverse complement strand
TGATGGAGTCCTTCTTTGGCATCCTCAAATCGGAGATGTTCTACGGTTATGAGAAGAGTTATCAATCGCTTGATGAGCTGGAGAAAGCTATTGCAACTTATATTGTTTATTACAACAATAAACGGATTAAAACAAAACTAAAAGGACTTAGTCCTGTGCAGTATAGAACTAAATCCTTTCACTAATATTTTTTGTCTAACTTTTTGGGGGCAGTACATTTCTACTTCTTTTTTATTCACTAATATTATTCTTGAAAACATAAGCAAGTATCTTGAAAGCGTTTGAAATAAACTAGAAAATACAGTATAATAGAACTGAAAAATCAGAGATAAAGGAGATTTCCATGGCAGTTAAAGATTTTATGACGCGAAAAGTGGTGTATATTAGCCCAGACACGACAGTAGCGCATGCGGCGGATATTATGCGTGAGCAGGGATTGCACCGGCTTCCTGTTATTGAAAATGACCAATTGGTTGGTTTGGTGACTGAAGGAACGATCGCCGAAGCAAGTCCTTCAAAAGCAACAAGTTTGTCTATTTATGAGATGAATTATTTGCTAAACAAGACCAAAATTAAAGATGTCATGATTCGCGATGTGGTGACAGTGTCGCAATTCGCTAGCTTGGAAGATGCAACTTATTTAATGTTAAAAAACAAGATTGGAATTTTACCAGTTGTGGATAACCAACAAGTTTATGGTGTCATTACAGATCGTGATGTTTTCAGAGCCTTTCTTGAAATTGCTGGCTATGGTGAAGAAGGCATTCGCGTGCGTTTCATTACAGAAGATGAAGTTGGTGTGTTGGAGAAGATTGTGCATTTGATTGTCGAAGAAAATCTCAATATCTCTAATGCTGTTAATATTCCACGCAAAGATGGCAAGGTTATCATTGAAGTTCAAATTGATGGCAATGTGGATTTGCCGGCTTTAAAAGCGAAATTTGAAGACAAAGGCATTCAGGTAGAAGACATTACCCGTACTTCAGCAAAAGCATTATAAGACAACAAAAAACGCATGAGAGCAGTTCATTTAACTGTGTTCATGCGTTTTTTTATAATGGGAGCAAGATTATTTCTGAATCGGTTGCTTATTGACATCTAAGGTAAAGCCTTCACCAAGGATTTCATGGGCATCTGTAATGGTAATAAAGGCATGTGGATCGACGCTATGAATAACTTTTTTCATGGATTGCATTTCGTTTCGTCCAACGACGCAGTAAATGAGTTTCAAATCATTCTCGCTGTAGTAGCCTTGCCCATTGATGAAAGTAATTCCACGACCGAGATCTTTATCAATTTTCTTTGCCAATTCTTCTGGACGGCTAGTAATAACCATGAAGCCCTTGCCGGCATAACCGCCTTCACCAATCAAGTCAATCACCCGTGAAGCAATAAAGACAAAAATCAAGGTATAAGTCACTAGGCGAACATCTTTAAAAACAAGTATAACGAAAATAAGGACGCAGAAGTCTACAGTAAACATCAATTTCCCCATGGAGATATTCGTATACTTATTAGCGATTCGAGCAATAATATCGGTACCGCCAGTCGTACCACCGGCATTGAAAACAATTCCTAGTCCAACGCCAGCAATAATCCCTGTTAGAAGCGTCACAATCACGAGGTCGCCTTCAAGGTTAATCACGAAAGGGATTTTTTCAAAGACCGCCAGCCAAGCAGAAACGGCAAAAGTACCTAAAATACTAGAGTACAAAAGTCGCGAGCCAAAAATTCTCCAAGCAATAATGAAAAGAGGAATGTTGATGATGAGATTCATCAGTGAAACGGGAATTTTAAATAGATAGTATGTAATGAGGGTCACTCCAGTCGCGCCCCCTTCATACAAATGATTTGGAATAATCAGATAATTGATGGCGAAAGCAAAAATTCCAGCTCCTAGAATAATCGTCAGATAGTTTTTAAACTTAGACATAATAACCTCCTAATAATTTCTGTACATTCTATTGTATCAAATCTTGAAAACTTATGTATCATTTTGAAAAAAATTTTTTAAACTTTTTCTGGCAATGATTTTTCTGGAGTTTTTTGTTAAAATAGAAAGGAGAAAAAGGAAGAAATGAGTTAGTATGTCAAAAGGAATGTTCATCTCTTTAGAGGGACCAGACGGTGCAGGAAAAACAAGTGTTTTAGAAGCCTTGATTCCCATTTTAGAAGCAAAAGGGCAGGCGTTTGTCACAACGCGTGAGCCTGGTGGAGTGGCAGTAGCGGAGAAGATTCGCGATGTTGTTTTAGATCCGAAACATACGGAAATTGATGAAAAAACGGAATTGCTCCTCTATATTGCCAGTCGCAGGCAACATTTGGTGGAACGTATTTTACCTGCTTTAGATCGTGGTGAAATGGTGCTGGTGGATCGCTTTATTGATAGTTCGGTAGCGTATCAAGGTTTTGGTCGAGGTCTGAAGGTGGCTGATATTGATTGGCTGAATGATTTTGCGACCGATGGTTTGAAGCCAGATTTGACCCTTTATTTTGATATTGAAGCAGAGGAAGGCTTGGCTCGTATTGCTAAGAGCAAAGAGCGTGGTGCAGACCGCTTGGATCGTGAAAGTGTAGAATGGCATCGGCGCGTGCGTGAGGGGTATTTGTCTATTCTTAAAAAAGAACCGAATCGTGTGAGAAAGATTGATGCCAGTCAGCCATTAAAAAAGGTCGTTGCAGATACTTTAGCAGTATTGGCAGAACGAGTTGAGAGTTTAAGATGAAAATAGAAGAATTAGCTCAGTTGCAGCCAGTTTTGTTTGAACGTTTTGAGCACATTTTACAGCAACATCGGCTGAATCATGCTTATCTGTTTACAGGGGCTTTCGGCAGTTTTGAAATGGCTCAATGTTTAGCACAGAGTTTATTTTGTACCAATAAAAATGGTGTCTTACCCTGTGGAGAATGTCGAAATTGTCGGTTGATTGAGGAAGAGGATTTTTCAGATGTGACAGTCGTCCGTCCTGTCAATCAGATTATCAAGACGGAGCGTGTCCGAGAATTAGTACGCAATTTTTCTCAGTCAGGGTTTGAAAGCAGCAAGCAAGTGTTTATCATTTGTGATGCGGACAAGATGCATGTCAATGCAGCTAATTCGCTGTTGAAGGTCATTGAAGAGCCACAAAGTGAAGTGTATATTTTCTTGTTGACAGCGGATGAAAATCTTATTTTGCCCACGATTAAAAGCCGAGCGCAGCTATTTTATTTTCCGAAAAATAGCTCTTATTTACTAGCGAAATTAGAACAAGCTGGAGTGATAAAGACGCAAGCAGAACTGCTAACAGCCTACAGTCAGACAGAAGAGGAAGCCCTGCGTTTGGCAGCTAGTCCAGCTTTTTTTGACTTGGCAGCAGAATGTGATCGTTTTGCATCGCTTTGCTTAAACCGAAAAGAGACTGCTTATTTGCAGGTTGCGAAGTTGGCTAGTCTGGCAGATGATAAGGAAAAGCAAGAACAGGCTTTGAAACTCTTGGAGCTTCTCTTTGCAAAAGAAATGCAAACAACATGTGGACGCTTCTATTTAGAAGGTATATTTACAGCAAGGAAAATGTGGCAAGCTAATGTTAGTTTTCAAAATACACTAGAATATATGGTGTTACAAGAAAGAGAATGATGTGCTACGTTGGCACAGGAAAATGGTAGTGAGGATGAATAAAAAAGAATTATTTGATGCTCTTGATGAATTTTCTCAAAATCTGCTTGTTACTCTAGCAGAAGTAGAAGCGATTAAGAAAAATCTGAGAAGCGTGGTGGAAGAAAATGTAGCGCTGTGCTTGGAAAATGATAAATTAAGAGAGCGATTAGAACAGGTAGAGCACGCAGCAACACCAAAAACAAAAAGAAACCGGGATAATTTGCGCAAACTCTATGAAGATGGTTTTCATGTGTGCACAGATTTTTATGGTCAACGTCGTGAAAATGATGCGGAATGTATGTTTTGTGATGAATTGCTTTTTAGGGAGTAAGCATGCAGATTCAAAAAAGTTTTAAAAGTCAGTCTCCTTATGGGAAGCTCTATCTGGTAGCTACTCCGATTGGGAATATGGACGATATGAGTATCCGTATGATAAATACTCTGAAAGAAGTCGATTTCATTGCAGCAGAAGATACCAGAAATACTGGTTTGTTGCTCAAGCATTTTGATATTACTACGAAGCAGATTAGCTTTCATGAGCATAATGCCAAAGAAAAAATTCCTGATTTGATTCGTTTGCTGAAAAGTGGGCGGGATATTGCTCAGGTTTCAGATGCTGGCTTGCCTAGCATTTCTGACCCAGGACATGATTTAGTCAAAGCTGCTATTGCTGAGGAAATCGCAGTAGTGACTGTGCCTGGTCCCAGCGCGGGAATTTCAGCCTTGATAGCAAGTGGCCTAGCTCCGCAACCTCATATTTTTTATGGATTTTTGCCACGCAAGGCTGGTCAGCAAAAAGAGTTTTTTTCTAATAAAAAAGCCTACCCAGAAACGCAGATCTTTTATGAATCTCCTCATCGGGTTAAGGCTACTTTAGAAAATATGTTCAGCATCTATGGAGATCGCTCCGTTGTTCTAGTACGGGAATTGACTAAGATTTATGAGGAATACCAGCGTGGATTGATTTCCGAAGTGCTAGAGTCTATTTCGGAAAATCCACTCAAAGGAGAATGCTTGTTAATCGTAGAAGGTGCGAGTAAAGAAGCGCTTGATTTGTCAGAAGCGGATTTGTTAGCAGAGATTGAACAGCTAGTAGCGGCAGGAACAAAGAAAAATCAAGCTATCAAGGATGTGGCGAAAAAATATGGTTGGAATAAGAGTGAATTATATGCTTGCTATCATGAGAAAGTCAGTGAGTAAAAATGACTTTTTATAAACAAATTTATATTTCCCCTTTAGGAGAAATGTCTTTGGTTGCTGATGAGACAGGGCTTGTTGGAGCTTGGTTTTTCAAGCAGAAATATTTTGAGCGTGGTTTAGAGAAAGCCACGATGCCAGTAGAAAATGATATTCTGAAAAGAACTCGTCTTTTGCTAGATGATTATTTTAGCGGAAAGTATCCAGACTTTTCGAGTCTTGTTTTGGCTCCTGTTGGGACGGATTTTCAACAACGGGTCTGGACTTATCTGCAAACTATTCCTTATGGGAGAACGGTCACGTATGGTCAGATAGCAAAGGAGTTAGATATTCACTCGGCGCAGGCTGTTGGTGGCGCTGTGGGTAGAAATCCCTTTTCTATCATCGTTCCCTGTCATCGGGTGCTGGGAAGTCAAGGACAATTAACCGGCTATGCTGGGGGATTAGACAAGAAAATATGGCTTTTGGAGCATGAAGGCGTAGAACTTAGCGAGAAAGCTTTAGATAAATGATACAAATGGAGAAAATGATATGTTACGATTTATTGAATATCCAAAATGTTCGACCTGTCGCAAAGCCAAGGCTGAATTAAACCGCTTGGGTTTGGACTTTGAAGCAGTGGATATTGTCAAGGAAACACCGAGTAAAGAGGAAATTTTAACTTGGATGGAAAATTCTGATTTAAACATCAAATCATTCTTCAACACTAGCGGACTCAAATATCGTGAGCTAGGTTTGAAAGATAAACTATCAGGATTATTAGAGGAAGAAGCCGCAGAGCTTTTAGCAACCGATGGCATGCTCATCAAACGACCAATCTTAGAAAAAGACGGAAAAATCCTGCAAATAGGCTACCGCACAGAGTATGCAACATTAGAATTGTAAAATAAAAAGAAGTGAGACGACAAAATGGATTTCTTTGAAATCGTAATTGTTGTCTCACTTCTTTTTAAGCTCTACATTTTGGTATCATTGGTGTTCGTGTTATAATGTTTTTATACACTGAGAAAATTTCTTCAAACCTTGTTAGCTTGGGAGTGAGATAGAACTAAAATTTGAAAATGTTAATCATCGCTCTTTTGATTTAATCATCCGATACAACATATTCCGTCAGATATTTTGTATAGTCTCACCTTGCAAGGTTGCTAAACAGTCTGTGAGACTGTTTGATTTTCATTGAATATTAGTAAAGAACGAAAAGAGAAAAAATGGTTTTATCAAAAAAACGTGCACGAAAGGTGATTGAGGAGATAATTGCCCTATTTCCAGATGCCAAGCCCAGCCTAAATTTTAGAAATCATTTTGAACTGCTGGTAGCGGTCATATTGTCAGCTCAAACAACAGATGCAGCGGTTAATACGGTTACACCAACCCTTTTTAAAGCTTATCCGACTCCATTAGAAATGGCTGCGGCGTCAGAAAGCGAAATTGCTAGCTATATCGCTCGTCTGGGACTGTATCGTAATAAAGCTAAATTTTTGAAAAAGTGTGCTCAGCAATTGCTCGATGACTTTGATGGTCAAGTTCCTCATACACGGAAAGAATTAGAAAGTCTGGCGGGTGTGGGACGCAAAACAGCAAATGTGGTTATGAGTGTTGGATTTGGTATTCCCGCTTTTGCAGTGGATACCCATGTGGAGCGAATTTGCAAACACCATGATATTGTCAAAAAGTCAGCTACCCCGCTTGAAGTTGAACAACGAGTGATGGAAGTCTTACCAAAAAATGAATGGTTGCCTGCACATCAGGCTATGATTTGCTTTGGACGCGAAATTTGCCATCCTAGAAATCCTAAATGCGATCAATATCCGCAGTTGTACCATTTTGATTGAAAAAAAAAGAGGAGAAACCTCTTTTTTTATAACTCAATTTCCAATACAATTGGTGTGTGGTCTTGCCTTGTACCTGAGTCAATCATTTCTGACTTGGTTACTTTATCTGCAATTCGATTGCTGGTCAGCCAGTAATCAATTCTCCAGCCACTGTTATTGATTTTGCTGGTCTTGCTGCGTTGTGCCCACCAGCTATAAACATTTGGAATATCGCCGTGAATGTAACGGAAAGTATCAGTAAAACCACGATTTAACAGATTGGTAAATCCGGATCGTTCTTCATCTGTAAATCCAGGTGAGCGATGGTTGCTAGAAGGATGAGCGAGGTCAATCTCATTGTGAGCTACATTGTAGTCCCCTGTCGCAAGGACAGGTTTTTCTATGTCTAAAGCTGTTAAGTAATCAGCATATTTTTGATCCCACACTTGGCGTTCTACTAGGCGTTTAAGTCCATCACCTGCATTGGGCGTATAAACTTGTGTAACGAAAAAATTGTCAAATTCCAACGTAATGATGCGCCCCTCGGCATCCATAGTAGAAGGTGCACCGATTTCTGGGAAGGTTATTTTTGGAGATAGATTCTCTTTGTATAAAAACATAGTTCCAGCATAACCTTTACGTGCAGGTTCTATAGAAGAGCGCCATGTAGTTTCATAATGTGGGAATAATTCATCCAAAACTTTTAGATGTTTTTTAGTTGGTCCGTTAGCAGATAATTTAGTTTCCTGAATGGCGATAATATCAGCGTCTAATCCTACTAAAGTCTGTAAAACAGCTTGTGACAATTGCGCGCGTGCGGAGTCGCTGGTCAAAGCTGCGTTGAGAGAGTCAATATTCCAAGAAATGAGTTTCATATAGATACCTTTTCTAGATTCATTTTTTTCTATTGTATCAAAAAATGACTGACTCGGCGAGTTTGAGGTTGTAAAAAGGAGAGTAAAGTGTATAATACTGGTGAAAGGAGATATAATGGGAGGACTATTGTTACATATTGTTTTATTCATATTCTTTATTTGGTACCTTATTAGGTTACTTCGTTTGAAGGGAAAGCAATCTTCTACTGAACCATTTTGGATACCTAAAGAAATCGGTGTGGGAATTGGGATCAATCCAAGGAACACAGCTGGTTTTTGGGTAAGTCTGGCTGTGACACTTTCTATTCTTACTGTTCTTCTTGTTTTGATAGTATCTTTGATTTTGTAAAAGAGATTTGTGAAAATGTTTTTATAATAATATTGTTTGTAAAACGCAGTTTAGTGTGGTTTACTCAAAAAATGTGGCAGGTGATAAATAGATCTTTCGTAGAAAGCAATAACAAAGTTTTAATCAAGTTTATTGACGCTGATCTCGTTAGCTGTATTTGTAGCCTTCAACAGCTCCTCGGACTACTGGAGCTAATCATTGCTGCTGCGGAGCGGAATGACAAAATCCAACTCTTTAAGTTATTGATTTTGCCCTACCCTCTTTCTTTTTTAAAACTATTTAGAAAAAAATCTAAATAGGTCTTGTGTTTTTTAAAAGAAAGAGTATAATTCTATTTAGAAAATTATCTAAATAGAAAGTGTAACTTAAATGTCGAAGAAAACGGATATGCTTACTTTTATTTTTTTATCTTATAGCTTAGCTTGGTTGATTTGGATTGGGCTATGGTTAGCTGATGTCAAGCTTGGCGAGCCTATCGCTCAGGCTGGAACTATTCTTGCCATGTGGATGCCAGCTTTTGCTTTTTTTATCTTAAAGAAAATGAGATCAGCAAACATGAAATTACAGGCTCAATTTTCAACAAATCTCAAAGGATGTTGGCGCTATTATTTATTAGCGCTTTGGTTGCCTGCGGTATTGAGTTTTTTAGGAGCAGGACTGTATTACATCGTCTTTAGCAAACAGTTTAGTCTTGGTTTTGAGACGTTGCGAGAAATGCTGGGAAGAACAGGTAGTCCTCAAATAAATCTTCCCATACAGGTCGTTATTTTTGCACAACTATTTTCAGCTTTGACGTATGCGCCTTTTCTTAATAGTCTGTTTGCTATTGGTGAGGAAATTGGGTGGCGTGGTTATCTTTATCCAGCACTACGTAAGCGTTTTTCAATAGTTCAAGCGCACTTATTAGTTGGACTTATCTGGAGTATTTGGCATCTGCCGATTAATTTGCAGGGATATAATTATGGACTAACTTATTTTGCATATCCTTGGCTGGGAGTGCTTGCAATGTTTGTTTTTTGTTTTAGTTTAGGCGTTTTATTAAGTTGGGTGATGGAAAAGACGAATTCTATCTGGGCTCCAGCACTCTTGCACGGTGCTGTTAATGCCATTGTTGGCGTGGGTCTTTTATTTCAATTGCCAACAGAAAAAGCATTAGCCTTGCGTATTCTAGGTCCGACACCCACAGGACTTCTGGCAGTTTTACCTTTCTTGTGTTTAGCGCTAGCCATTTTACAAAAAGAAAAGAGGGAAACTCATGAGTTTCGCTAATACCTTTAAGGCCTTATCTCATCCTGTGAGAAGAGCGATTTTAGATTTGCTAAAAATGGGCAGTCTGTCCGCTGGGGAAATAGCGGAACATTTTGAGCTGACGGGAGCTACCATTTCGCACCATCTTAATATTTTAAAAAAAGCAGATTTGATTTTGGAGATGCGCCAGAAAAATTATATCTATTATGAACTCAATACTTCAGTCTTGGAAGACATTGTAGTTTGGTTAGCTGAATTGAAAGGAGATAAGACTAATGAAGATTGATAAAAAACTATTGATACTAACGAGTGCTAGTATTTTGGTGCCTATGTTGATAGGCTGCCTTTTCTGGCAACAGTTGCCCCAAACAGTCGCAACGCATTTTGATTTTTCGAATCAAGTAAATGGATTCAGTAGTCGAGGGTTTACAGTTTTTGGTATTCCTAGTTTTCTGCTGCTTCTACATTGGTTTTGTTTATTTGTGACTAGCAAGGATCCTAAATCTAAGAATATTAGCTTGAAAATGTGGCATCTGGTTTATTGGATTATTCCTTTGACATCTTGTTTAGTCATGACAGCTATTTACGCGCAAGCCTTGGGTTATGCAGTTAATCATGCTCTGATGAATGGTATGTTTTTAGGAGTTCTATTTATTGCTATTGGGAATTACATGCCAAAAACTCGTCGCAATTATACGGTTGGTATACGTTTGCCATGGACTTTGGATAATGATGATAATTGGATACGAACACACCGCCTGGCTGGTAAAATTTGGGTGATTGGTGGTATTATCATTTTCTTTAATGGTTTCGTTCAGATTGCAGTTACGTTCGTGCTTGTTTTTACTCTAATCATTATGATTGTCGTACCAATGATTTATTCTTACTGGTTATCTAAAAGGATACACTGATTCATTGCTAGATTGGATTTGAAAAGAAAGCCCCTTATTTCAGATGTTTATGATGCGACTTGTACGACACAGTTGCTGTTTAGCTTGAAACTTTTTTAGTCTAATTATCGTTGTGGGAGCGGGACGACAAAATTGAACTCTTTGAGTGACTGATTTTTGTCTCGTTCCTATTATCTTGTTAAAATACGATTTCTAGAAATCTTGAAAAATGTTGAAAGATTTTCTATAATAAAGCAAGAAAATAGAGGGAGAAAAAATGAAATTTTATTCTTATGATTATGTTTTGAGTCAAATCAGCCGGCAAAACTGGGTGACGGTTGGACTTTCTATTTTGTTGTTACTTGTGACAGGTTTTTTTGCTTTTAAGGCTTATCGAAATAAGCGCGATTCGAAATTTCGTGAATTGGCGATTATCTCCATTTTGTCTTTGATTGCTATCGTTCTGATTGGGATTAACACTTTTCAGACCAATCAAGCCTCTAATAACCAGTTCCAAACCTCTCTTCATTTTATTGAAGTTATTTCAAAAGATTTGGGAGTAGATAAGTCAAAGGTTTATGTCAACACTTCAGCTGCGACGGATGGAGCAATTTTAAAAGTTGGAAAAGATTTTTATCGAGCTATGAGTGGCAGTGAGCCAGATAAGTATTTACTGGAAAAAATTAAATTGCATAAGACAACAGATATCAAATTAGTGGAGGTTAAAAAATGACATTGAATTTTCTTGAAATCTTGATTAAATTAGCTCTAGGGCTATTTTCACTCGTGTTTGTTATCAATGTGACAGGAAAAGGAAATCTGGCACCTAATTCCGCGATCGATCAGATTCAAAATTATGTTCTTGGTGGTATTATTGGTGGGGTGATTTATAATAGCTCTATTAACATTCTCCAGTACGCGATCATCCTCATTATGTGGACGATCTTGGTCTTGACTCTAAAATGGCTCAATAACAATGTTCGGGCAGTCAAGCATTTGATTGATGGTAAACCGACTACCCTGATTCAGCACGGGAAGTTGAGCCCTGAAGCTTGCCGCTCCGTTGGCCTTTCAGCGGCTGATGTGGCTCTGAAGTTGCGTAGCCAAGGAATTTTTCAACTAAAGCAAGTTAAACGAGCAGTCATGGAACAAAACGGTCAGCTTATTGTCGTACAGGCAGGTGAAGAAAATCCGAAATACCCCATTATCACAGACGGTGTTGTCCAGATTGACATTTTAGAGTCTATTGACAAAACAGAAGAATGGTTAATCGAGAGGCTCGCTAAGGAAGGCTGTACTGATATTTCTAATATCTTCATCGCAGAATATGAAAGTGGTAACTTGAGCGTTGTGACGTATTAAGAGTATTTTCCTTTTTAAATAGATAAAAGCGAAAAATAGAAAAGGAGATCTTGCTAGGAGTTTCGCAGAAAAATGAAATCAGGATAAAGATGCTGCGAAGCTTATGTGAGATAAAAAGGTGAAAAATGAAGCTGCTGTTGAAAATATAGTTTAAAAACAGATAGCATTAAAGATAGCAAAGGAATACTAAAAAATCTTTTTCTAAAAAGGTACAAATATAAAAAATAGATCTCTATCTGACTAGTTCATTTAGATAGAGCTTTTGTTTTTGAGTAAATCAGAGTTTTTGTTTGTAATGCTATTATTGTAAGAACTGTCAACAAAAATCCTTACTGTCGGATAGGACAGTAAGAGAATTCAATCAGGGTTAGAACATTGCTGTTAGTACAGTAATAAGTCCAAATACAATACCTGGAGCATTTGCGGCAGCAAGTGGTAAATCGCGTTCTTTTTTAAACAAACCATAATAAACCCAAAGGCTACAGTTGATTGCAGCTACCAAAGGTTGGATAAAGTTTCCCTTATGTCCAGCTAAATTATCCATAATTTGTGGGATATAAGATACATACATCATAACAGACATGAATGTCGCCACCCAACCTATGATTTTCATTCGTTTTTCGTTCATTTCCATAACTCCTCATAAAACGTGGTGTAGAGAACGAAAACTCATTTATAACATACTAAGTTCATATAAAACAAGCCTCATTCAATATTATTATTTTATATTAAGCATAAGATTTAAGCAAGAATAATATACTAATGATTATGAGTATAACGTAAGTCAACTCTATTTTTCATTTAAAAAGCTGTGTAATATGTTATAATAAAGTGTTATCAAAAAAGGTTTCATTCGCCTTGAAAGGATTAAAAAATGACTGAAAAACAACCATTTTATATTACGACACCGATTTATTACCCATCTGGCAAGCTCCATATAGGGAGTGCTTATACGACCGTTGCTTGTGATGTCCTCGCTCGTTACAAGCGTCTCATGGGGTATGATGTTTTTTATTTGACAGGGCTTGATGAGCACGGTCAAAAGATTCAACAAAAAGCAGAAGAAGCGGGCATAACTCCTCAGAAATATGTGGATGGAATGGCAAAAGGAGTGAAAGAACTCTGGGAATTGTTGGATATCTCTTACAATCAATTTATCCGCACAACTGATGACTACCATGAAAAAGTTGTAGCAGATGTCTTTGAACGTCTCTTAGCTCAAGATGATATTTACTTGGGTGAATATTCAGGCTGGTACTCTGTTTCTGATGAAGAATTTTTCACTGAAAGTCAGTTAGAAGAAGTTTTTCGTGATGAAACTGGCAAAGTTATCGGAGGAATTGCCCCATCAGGTCACGAAGTTGAATGGGTGTCAGAAGAATCTTACTTCTTGCGTTTGGGTAAGTACGCTGACCGTTTGGTAGAATTTTTCCATGCACATCCAGACTTTATTCAGCCTGATGGTCGTATGAATGAAATTATCAAGAACTTTATTGAGCCCGGTTTGGAAGATTTAGCAGTTTCGCGTACCTCATTTACGTGGGGCGTTAAAGTACCTTCAAATCCTAAGCACGTGGTTTACGTATGGATTGATGCCCTTCTCAACTATGCAACAGCTCTTGGTTACGGTCAAGATGACCATGCCAACTTTGATAAGTTCTGGAATGGTACAGTCTTCCACATGGTTGGGAAAGACATTTTGCGCTTCCACTCCATTTATTGGCCAATTATGCTCATGATGTTAGACTTGAAATTACCAGAGCGCCTGATTGCCCACGGTTGGTTTGTTATGAAGGACGGCAAGATGTCTAAGTCTAAAGGAAATGTCGTTTATCCAGAAATGCTGGTAGAGCGTTTTGGACTTGATCCGCTTCGCTATTATCTCATGCGTAGTCTTCCAGTCGGTTCTGATGGCACTTTTACGCCAGAAGATTATGTTGGTCGTATCAACTATGAACTAGCTAACGACCTTGGTAACCTCCTCAACCGCACGGTTGCTATGATTAACAAGTATTTTGAAGGTGAAGTGCCGATTTATAAAGAGAATGTGACAGAATTTGATGCGGACTTGGCAGCAGTGGTAGCAGAAAATATCGCAATCTACCACAAACAGATGGATGCCGTGGATTATCCACGCGCCCTTGAAGCGGTTTGGAATATTATTTCTCGTACCAATAAATACATTGATGAGACAGCTCCGTGGATATTGGCGAAGGATGAAGCTAAACGTGATGATTTAGCAGCGGTTATGGCACATTTGGTAGCTAGTTTACGTGTGGTGGCACATTTGATCAAGCCATTTATGATGACAACAAGTGACGCTATCTTGAGTCAGCTTGGTTTGCCAGAGGCAACTTCGCTGGAAAATCTTAACTTGGCAGGATTGTCAGCAGGCTTAACTGTGGTTAAAAAAGGAACACCAATCTTCCCACGCCTAGACATGGACGCAGAGATTGCCTACATCAAGGACCAAATGGAAGCCAATAAGCCATCCATTGAAAAGGAATGGGAGCCAGAAGAAGTAGAACTCAAACTCAACCGCAAGGAAATCAAGTTTGACGATTTTGACAAAGTAGAAATCCGTGTCGCAGAGGTTAAAGAAGTTTCTAAAGTTGAAGGTTCTGATAAATTGCTTCAATTCCGCTTGGATGCGGGAGACGGCGAAGATCGTCAAATTCTGTCTGGGGTTGCTAAATACTATCCAAACGAGCAAGAATTGGTTGGCAAGAAAGTCCAAATCGTAGCGAACCTCAAACCACGCAAGATGATGGGACGTATCAGCCAAGGCATGATCCTCTCAGCAGAATATGGTAATCAACTAACTCTGCTCACAGTAGATCAAAATGTACCAAATGGTAGCTTGATTGGGTGAGCCCACAGGAAGATTAGAATTAAAAAGGAGGCTGGGACAATAATGTCTCAGCCTCGCTTTTTAAGGGTTATAAGCTTGTCGCCTCAATCCACGGAGTGAATGGGAACTGTTCGTCCGAGGCTCGGACGACCTATTTGAGTAGTCGTTAAAAAAGGGAGTGAGACAGGACTCCCTTTTGTAGTATAAAACATGATGATGCACTATTCATCTTTATTTAAAAACGAAAACCTCTCCGCCAGACTAGTCCAGCTTTCTCGTACATCGGTCATAAAGGCCATTGGACTAGGTGTTTTAAAATCATCAATCCAGGCTTGGTAACGGATAGAAATGAGAAGTCGTGTTAGGCGGCTGAGCATTTCTTTTTCTTGCTCAGTAAGGGCTTGGGCATTTTGGACGATAGTCAGCAATTTCTTGATACTGTTGGGTTGGAAAAATTCATCAATGGACGTAATTTGAGCGTCTAAAATAAGACCGAAAAAGACATCAAAGAAATCTTTAAGTTCGTCATCGGGAACCGTCTCCACCCATTCTTTGAGAGTTTTGTCTGTCTGAATGCTGTCTGGGTTGAGCGTGTCAAGTAAGACAAAGTGCTCATTTTCGATTTGCCAAGAGAAGGTATCGTGCTGGGCAATACCACCAATAGCCACACTCTTTACAATGTGCGCTTGCTTAGGTGTTTCCAGCATCATCCCGACAATAGAGCCTTGCGGAATGTAACGTTTGATTTTTGGAGCCATTTTCTGATAGCCGTCTGTTTCAATCACTGTGTGATTCAGTCCCGGAGCGTCAAAACTATAGATTTGAGAAATTCTTGCTTGCAAGGCAGGCTCCACTTGGCTGCCAGCGTAAGTCGCTAGATTGCCACCTTTGGAATGTCCTGTCAAGATAAAGGTCGCTTTTGGAAATGCCTGCATGACTTTTTGGACATAATGGACAGCTGTTCGTTGTGCAGGGACATGCTCCATATAAGTCATGTGAAAATCTTCTTTCCAACCGATAATGGAATCATCTGTTCCGCGAAAAGTGATAACATAGGTGTTTAAGCTGATTTTATAAGTCATAGCAGCAAATTGTTTTTGCACATCAAGATCAATATCATTCACATAACCCAAGAGTTTGATGTTCTTATAGCGTTTGACACTTGCTGCCTGCTGCAAGAGTGCCAAGCGATGTTTGGTATTCATCATGGAATTTTCTTGAGACATATCTTGTGGCACATCAGTTAAACGGCTGGCTTTTTGCAGGTCAAGACCGTCCGTTACGATTGTGTCATAGTTTAGATACGTGATCTCGGTCAAAAGCAGCATATCCAGCTCTGTAAAGGGCTGATCGTAGATACTGTCGTATTGTACATCTTCTAAATAGTTAAAAATATTTCCCATAAAGGTTCTCTTTTCTGAAAATCTATTGTTAGTATAGCATATTTTCGCAAGTCTTTGTTATAATAGAGAAAGAAAGCGGAAATGAGGGATAGGATGCACAAGATATTATTAGTAGAAGACGATGCTGTCATTCGCCAACAAGTCAAAAAAATGCTGGAGCAATGGGGATTTGAAGTAGTTGCGGTAGAGGATTTCATGCAAGTCTTGACGATTTTTGTCAAGGAAGAGCCGCATCTAGTGCTAATGGACATCGGCTTGCCTCTCTTTAATGGATACCACTGGTGTCAAGAAATTCGCAAGATTTCTAAAGTGCCCATTATGTTTTTGTCATCAAGAGACCAAGCAATGGATATCGTTATGGCAATCAATATGGGCGGAGATGATTTTGTCACGAAACCGTTTGATAACAATGTTCTTCTCGCTAAAGTACAAGGGCTGCTACGACGGTCTTACGAGTTTGGTACGGATCAAAGTCTGCTGGAATACCATGGCGTGATTCTCAATCTAAAATCTATGGATATGATGTATGAGGGAAAAGTGATTACACTGACAAAAAATGAATTTCAGATTTTGCGCGTGTTGTTTGAGCATTCAGGCAGCATTGTCGCCCGCGATGATCTGATGAAAGAGCTCTGGAATAGTGATTTCTTTATTGATGACAATACCTTATCTGTGAATGTTGCGCGACTGCGTAAGAAATTAGAAGAAGCAGGGCTCAAGAATTTCATTGAAACAAAGAAAGGTATAGGCTACGGATTGACCAATGGATTATCAGAATAAGCGTTTGTTTCTTAGCTATTATTTTCGCTCGCGCCAGTTTTTATTTTTACTATTACTTATTTTTTATACACTATTATTTTCCTTTTGTTATCTTTTTAAAGATGAACGAGCAGTCTTACAGTATGTCTTATTGATTTTATTGCTGATTAGTCTGGCGGGTTTCCTGTTGGATATCGTAAAGCAGTACCAAAATTTTCGTCATCTTGTCTTTTATGGGGAAGGTCAGGCACAAACTCCTTTAGAAGCATTGCTCTTCTCTAAAATCGAAACTT
Source organism: Streptococcus sp. HF-2466 (assembly GCF_015594645.1). NCBI lineage: Bacteria > Bacillati > Bacillota > Bacilli > Lactobacillales > Streptococcaceae > Streptococcus > Streptococcus sp. HF-2466. The sequence continues at coordinate 2,123 of NZ_JADNQU010000017.1, read as the reverse complement.
TAGAAAAGGACAAAAAAGAACTGCAATTACAGCATCAAGAAAAGCAGAGTGATTTACTGGATTATTACACACTTTGGGTGCACCAGATCAAGACGCCGATTGCTGCTAGCAAGCTCTTGGTGCAGGATTTACAAGAGCAGACGCTCAAAAATCAATTGGAGCAGGAGTTGCTTAAGATCGACTCTTATACCAACTTAGTCCTACAATATCTGCGGTTGGAAAGTTTTCATGATGATTTAGTCGTGAAAAAAGAAAATATAGAAGACTTGGTCAAAGATGTTGTCAAAAAGTATGCCATTTTCTTTATTCAGCAAGGATTGAGCCTAAATTTGCATGATTTGAATCACACCATTATCACAGATAAGAAGTGGTTTCTTGTTATTTTAGAGCAAGTGCTTTCTAATAGTCTTAAATATACGAAGCAAGGAGGCATTGAGATTTTCTTTAAGGAAGATACCTTGTATATGAAGGATACTGGTTTGGGGATTCAAGATGCCGATCTTCTGCGCGTGTTTGAGCGAGGCTTTTCTGGCTACAACGGGCGCCTAACGCATCAGTCATCAGGATTGGGGCTCTATTTATCTAAGAAAATTGCGGATGAACTGGGGCATGAATTGCATTTGCAGTCGGTGGTCGGAGAAGGCACAACCGTTATGATTACTTTTAAAGAAAAGAAATTATTGTTTGAATAAATGCAATCTTACAAAATTGTAAGGTTCGCCTCTAAAAATGAAAGGTTATGTTATGGTAGCAGCCTTTCTTTTTTTGTATCATAAGATTAGAAAATGAATGATGTTTCATAGAGGAGGCAGTTATGAAAACAAAAGGATTGAACGCTTTTCAGCTCAAGCTCTTAATGGCTGTTTTAATGGTCTTTGATCACCTTGAAAAAATACCAGGCTTACTGTCAGGTGAATGGGCGAGCATTTTTCATGCTTTAACACGCTGTGTAGCAGTTTGGTTTGCATTTGCAGCGGTAGAAGGCTTCTTATACACTCGAAGTCGTCTGCTTTACAATATGCGTCTCTTTTTCTGGTCAGCTATCATGTTTGCTGGAAATACGATTCTCAATTTGCTGTTTCAGTCTAAAGGAGTTCAGATATATAATAATATTTTCTTAACTTTGACTTGCGGTGTACTTGTCCTCAATATCTTTTTTGGCATAAACCAAACAAGCAATCCAGTTGATATTAAACGCCAGCCCATTCGCTTTATCTTAGGCATTGTTGTCTGCTTGTTGGCTGGTTTTGTGACAGAAGGTGGCATGGTCATTATTCCATTTATGCTGATTACCTATACTTGCAGGGAAAAGAAAAAACTACGAAATCTGCTTTATGGTATTTTAGCGATTGTCCTATTTTGTATGAGTATTCAGATTTACCCGACATGGAGCGACACACTGTTAATGATGTTTTATAATTCCGATTGGCTTTTTATCACAGTACTGCCTTTTATTTCACTCTATAATGGCGAGCGCGGTCCTGTGACCAAGTGGAGCAAGTATTTCTTTTATATCTTTTATCCAGCTCACTTATGGTTGATTACTTGCATTGCTTACCTCGTTCAAAAATGAGTAAATCATAGTCTTGCAGCGAGCAATTCGCTGCAAAGTAGTATCAAAAAAGGAGAACAAGATGAAATATGGTAAAATTTTATTGAAACAAGACAGTCAATTGCTTCAGCCAAACGTAAAAGATATTGGAAAAGCGCAATTTGGCTATGAAGTGAGTCAATCAGCGCAGCATTTATATTTTAGATTTTAAAAAAGGAGTAGATCATGACACTATTAGATGTACAGCACGTGAAGAAAATTTACAAAACTCGCTTTCAAGGCAACCAAGTAGAAGCACTGAAAGATATCCATTTTACAGTAGATGAAGGTGATTATGTCGCTATCATGGGCGAGTCGGGTTCTGGGAAATCCACTCTGCTCAACATTCTTGCCATGCTAGACAAGCCAACCGAAGGACGCGTCTTTCTCAATGGCACCGACACCGCGACGATTAAAAACAGTCAAGCTTCGAGCTTCCGTCGGGAAAAATTAGGTTTCGTTTTTCAAGATTTCAACCTGTTAGACACGCTTTCGGTCAAGGACAATATTCTCTTGCCGCTCGTTTTATCAC
>NZ_JADNQU010000016.1:0-30734 GCF_015594645.1 Streptococcus sp. HF-2466 | reverse complement strand
TGTTGATTTTGTGTACTCTTTTTCCAATCAAAAGAGCCAAAAAGGGCTAGGATAAACTATTAAAATCAAATCAATCATCAATTCTTTGACTGAAAAACATTGAATTGCTTGACAAATGGTAGAAAAATAACTCCATAATCTCTGCAGTGGTGTTACCCACTACAGAAATTATAGAGCCAAAAAAGTTTGGAACTCCCCATTCCAAACTTTTTTACATCCCAAATCCTGTTACTGTCACTCCTAAAAGACGCACACCCTTTGTCTGCTCGTCCAAGCTCTCATAAATCTCATGTGCAATGCGTTCAATCTGCTCCGCATCTTGCGTTCTTGTCGCTAAGCTCTGCCTTTTTGTCAATGTTGAAAAATCCGCATAGCGAATCTTCAGAACAATCGTCCTACCAGATTTTCCATGCTTTTTTAAACTACGAGCTACCTTTTGTGATAAAAGGGTCAGCTCCTTTTTTATGTCGTCTTCGTTATGGAGCAATTTCCCATAAGTTCTTTCCTTGCCGATAGACTTACGAATACGGTTGACTTTTACTGGTGAATTGCTGATTCCTCTTGCTTTGCGATAAAGGTCAAATCCAAATCGACCAAACAAGTCAATCAAGGTCATCTCAGGAATTTCTAATAAATCTGCTCCTGTATAAACGCCCATATCATGCAGCTTTTCCACCGTCTTTTTTCCAACACCGTAAAACTTTGCCACATCCATTTGAGAGAGAAAGGCTTCTGCTTCTTCTGGCAAAATAACCGTCAAACCGTGAGGTTTTTCATAGTCACTAGCTATTTTTGCCAAAAATTTATTGTAGGACACACCAGCAGAACTGGTCAAATGAAGCTCTGTCCATATCTCATGCTGGATTAGCTTGGCTATCTTGACAGCAGATTTCATACCTAACTTATTTTTGGTCACATCCAGATAGGCTTCATCAATACTGATTGGCTCAATCACATCTGTATATCGTTTAAAAATGGCTCGAATTTGCTGACTGACTGCCTGATATTTCTCATAATTTCCCGAAATGAAAATCGCCTGTGGACAACGCTCATAAGCTTCTTTGGAGCTCATGGCTGAGTGAACACCAAACTTTCGTGCCTCATAATTGCAAGTCGAAACAACGCCTCGTCCGCCTGTCAAGCGAGGGTCAGCTCCGATGATAACCGACTTGCCTTTTAGTGCTGGATTGTCTCTTTCTTCTACGGAGGCAAAAAAGGCATCCATATCAATGTGAATGATTTTCCGAGACGTATCATTGATTAAGGGAAAAATTAACATCAATACAGCTCCTTTCTTGACTCTTTTCTTTCCTCCATTATACAATTTTTATCATTTTTTCCAAAATATTTGAAAATATGCTGATTTTTTCAAAAATATAATACAATTTACGCTGATTTTTTAATCTGTATTATAAAAGAAAGTGCTTTTATGACCAGATTCCATTTGTGGAAACGATTACTATATGATATACTTATTTTATAAATGTAACAGATTTGTGTTACTAGAAAGATACAAGAGGAAAAAACATGGTTGTTAAAACTGTTGTCGAAGCACAGGATATTTTTGACAAAGCCTGGGAAGGCTTCAAAGGGGAAGATTGGCGCGAAAAAGCTAGCGTATCTCGTTTTGTACAGGCAAACTACACTCCTTATGACGGAGATGAAAGTTTCTTAGCTGGTCCAACTGAACGCTCTCTTCACATTAAAAAAATTATCGAAGATACAAAAGCACATTATGAAGAAACACGTTTCCCAATGGATACACGCGCTACTTCAATCGCTGATATTCCAGCTGGATACATTGACAAAGACAATGAATTGATTTACGGTATCCAAAACGATGAGCTGTTCAAACTCAACTTCATGCCAAAAGGTGGTATCCGTATGGCGGAAACTGCTTTGAAGGAACATGGCTATGAACCAGATCCTAAAATGCATGAAATCTTCACAAAATACGTAACAACTGTAAATGACGGTATTTTCCGTGCCTACACAACAAATATCCGCCGTGCACGCCATGCGCATACTGTTACAGGTTTGCCAGATGCTTACTCACGTGGACGTATCATCGGTGTTTATGCTCGTCTTGCACTTTACGGAGCAGACTACTTGATGGCTGAAAAAGTAGAAGATTGGAATGCTTTGACAGACATTGATGAAGAAACTATTCGTCTTCGCGAAGAAGTCAACCTTCAATACCAATCATTGAAAGAAGTCGTTCGCCTAGGTGACCTTTACGGTCTTGATGTTCGTAGACCTGCTGTGAACGTAAAAGAAGCTATTCAATGGGTGAACATTGCTTTCATGGCTGTCTGCCGTGTCGTAAATGGTGCTGCTACTTCTCTTGGACGTGTGCCAATCGTTCTTGACATTTATGCAGAACGCGACCTTGCTCGTGGTACTTTCACTGAATCAGAAATCCAAGAATTTGTTGATGATTTCGTCTTGAAACTTCGTACTGTAAAATTTGCTCGTACAAAAGCATACGATCAACTCTACTCAGGTGACCCAACCTTCATCACAACGTCTATGGCAGGTATGGGAAATGATGGTCGTCACCGTGTGACAAAAATGGACTACCGTTTCTTGAACACACTTGACAATATCGGTAACTCACCAGAGCCAAACTTGACTGTTCTCTGGACTGACAAACTTCCTTACTCATTCCGTCATTACTGCATGCACATGAGTCACAAACATTCTTCTATCCAATACGAAGGTGTAACGACAATGGCAAAAGACGGCTATGGCGAAATGAGCTGTATCTCTTGCTGTGTGTCACCACTTGACCCAGAAAATGAAGAACAACGCCACAACATCCAATACTTCGGTGCTCGTGTAAACGTCCTTAAAGCTCTCTTGACTGGTTTGAACGGTGGTTACGACGATGTTCACAAAGACTACAAGGTATTTGATATTGACCCTATCCGCGACGAAGTACTTGAATTTGAGTCTGTTAAAGCAAACTTTGAAAAATCACTTGATTGGTTGACAGACACTTATGTAGATGCTTTGAACATCATTCACTACATGACAGACAAGTACAACTACGAAGCTGTTCAAATGGCCTTTTTGCCTACACATCAACGTGCTAACATGGGATTTGGTATCTGTGGATTTGCCAATACTGTTGATACATTAGCTGCTATCAAATATGCTACTGTTAAACCAATTCGCGATGAAAATGGCTACATTTACGACTATGAAACAACTGGTGACTACCCACGTTGGGGTGAAGACGATCCTCGTTCAAATGAATTGGCAGAATGGTTGATTGAAGCTTACACTACTCGTCTTCGTAGCCATAGACTTTACAAGAATGCAGAAGCGACTGTATCTCTTCTTACCATCACATCTAACGTTGCCTACTCTAAACAAACTGGTAACTCACCAGTCCACAAAGGGGTATACCTCAACGAAGATGGTTCAGTGAACTTATCTAAATTAGAATTCTTCTCACCAGGTGCGAACCCATCTAACAAAGCTCGTGGTGGTTGGTTGCAAAATCTCAACTCACTAGCTAGCCTTGACTTTGGTTATGCAGCAGACGGTATTTCATTGACGACACAAGTTTCACCTCGTGCTCTTGGTAAAACGCGCGAAGAACAGGTAGATAACTTGGTAACGATTCTTGACGGTTACTTTGAAAATGGTGGTCAACACGTCAACTTGAACGTTATGGATCTTAAAGATGTCTATGATAAGATTATGAATGGTGAAGATGTTATCGTTCGTATCTCAGGTTACTGTGTCAATACCAAATACCTTACTAAAGAACAAAAAACTGAATTGACTCAACGTGTCTTCCACGAAGTGCTTTCAATGGATGATGCCCTTAGCTAATTCAATTCTATTCTCAAAAACCAGTTGGAAATTCCAGCTGGTTTTCTTCTTTTTTATGCTATAATAGAGGTATTGTTAGTTAAAAGAAAAGGGTGTAAAAATGGTGGAGAAAAGAGATGTAGAAAGGGAAGACAAATTTAATCTAACTGTTGATGTCCTGATGTTAGCAGGTACGCTTCTGCTTCAAAGTGGTTCTGAAATTTATCGGGTTGAAGATACCATGATTCGGATTGCTCATTCTCAAGGAATTATGGATTGTAATGCACTCGCAATGCCAGTTGCCATTTTCTTTTCAATTGAAAACACCAATATTTCGCGTATGAAACGCATTACTCATTCAAATTACAATATCGAAAAAGTATGCGATGTCAATCAAGTATCGCGTGAACTGGTTAGTGGGGACATCAGTCTTGAAGATGCTTTTGAGAAATTAACTCAGCTAAAAAAGAAAAAAGCGCCTTATACAAATAAACAGCTAACGCTAGCTGCTACTATTAGTGCCCCTTTTTTCTCTATCATGTTTGGTGGCAATCTCTATGATGCGCTCGGCGCTGCTCTTGCGACCTTCTTTGGCTTTGCCTTTTCTCTTTCGGTCAATAAATACGTGCGCATTCCTTTTGTCACAGCTTTTGCCGGAGCTTTTATTTTTGGTCTGCTGGCACAGATCTGGGCGCGCTATTCTGGCTTTCCTTCTAGTGCGGACTTAATCATCGCTGGTGCTGTCATGCCTTTTGTTCCCGGTATTGCTCTGACCAATGCCGTACGTGATTTGATGACCAATCATCTCAATTCTGGTATGAGCAAAATTTTTGAAACACTGTTAATTACTCTGGCACTCGGAGCTGGCACTTCCGTAGCTCTCGTCCTAATGAAATAAAAGGTGAATCCATTGACTGTCTTACTACAAGCTGCAGCAAGTTTTCTTGCAATTGTAATGTTCTTAATCGTTTTAAATGTTCAAAAAAGCATGCTCATTCCAGGAGGAGTTCTTGGAATGTTTATCTGGCTTTTGTATTATGTGCTAAAAGGTCCGACAAATGTCATCATTGCTACATTCATTGCAGCCATTATCGGGTCTTGCATTAGTCAAGTGTTGAGCATTCTCTACAAAACGCCTGCGGTCGTCTTTATCTTGGCTATTTTAGCTCCATTGGTTCCGGGCTACCTTTCCTATCGTACAACCGCCTTTTTTGTCACTGGAGATTATAGTCATGCTATGGTTAATGCTACCTTGGTAGTGATTTTAGCCTTGGTCATTTCAATTGGAATGGCAAGTGGTACGGTGGTGCTCAGACTCTACCATTATCTGCAAAAACACCGTTCTTCGTAATTCAACAAGAACAACTAAACTGTCTAAAGCCCTTCTTATCTTAAGATGGCTTTTTTCTCAGTTTCCACTTGAATTATGATAAAATGGAATAGAATAAGTTTGATATCAAACCGAAAAATATATAGAGGTAATGATGAACATTGGAATTGATAAAATTGGCTTTGCGACAGCCAATTACGTATTGAAATTAGAAAATTTGGCAGAAGCGCGTAACATTGACCCGGAAAAACTAAGCAAGGGACTTTTACTAAAAGAAATCAGTGTCGCCCCAGTCACAGAAGATATTGTAACCATGGGAGCTAGTGCAGCAGCATCTATTTTAACTGAAGAAGATAAACAGGCTATTGACATGGTGATTGTGGCCAGTGAATCTGGAATTGACCAAAGCAAGGCTTCTGCTGTTTTTATTCATGGTTTGCTTGGAATTCAGCCATTTGCGCGTAGTTTTGAAATGAAAGAAGCATGCTATAGTGCTACTGCCGCACTGGATTATGCAAAACTACACGTTGAAAAACATCCAGACTCAAAGGTCTTGGTCATTGCAAGCGATATTGCCAAATACGGTATTGAGACACCAGGGGAGCCAACACAAGGAGCTGGAGCAGTGGCTATGCTCATCACAAGTAATCCACGGATTCTCAGTTTTAATGAAGACAATGTTGCTCAAACACGAGATATTATGGACTTTTGGCGGCCAAATTATTCGACAACGCCGTTTGTCAATGGCATGTATTCTACGCAACAGTATTTAGACAGTCTAAAAACAACTTGGGCGGAGTACCAAAAGCACAATCAAGTGTCCTTAAAAGATTTTGCAGCAGTTTGCTTCCATTTGCCTTATCCTAAATTAGCTTTAAAGGGTATGAAAAAGATTATGGATAAGAGTTTGCCAATTGAGCAGCAAGAGCAACTACAAGCGAATTTTGAGCAATCCATTCTTTACAGCCAAAAGGTAGGGAATATCTACACGGGATCCCTCTTTTTAGGTCTCCTTTCCCTACTTGAAAATAGTACGACACTTAAAGCAGGCGATCGGATTGCGCTCTTTAGCTATGGAAGCGGAGCTGTATCAGAAATCTTTAGTGGTCAACTCGTAGCAGGTTTTAACCAACAACTCAAAGCCAATCGTATGGAAATACTCAATAAGCGCACGCCTTTAAGCATTCCAGATTATGAGAAGGTATTTTTTGAAGAAGCAAAACTAGATGAAAATGGCTCTGCTAACTTCACAGGCTATGAAAATCAAGACTTTGCCTTAGCAGAAATCGTAGAACACCAACGTACATATATCAAGGTGGAAAAATAATATGAAGATAAGTTGGACGGGTTTTTCCAAAAAATCATTGCAAGAACGTTTGCAAATTTTAAAAGACTATCACTTACTAAACGAGGATAATCAAACAAACCTTGAACATAATCACATGCTCCCTCTCTCAACAGCCGACCAAATGAGCGAAAATGTTCTGGCGACATTTGCTCTGCCCTACTCTTTCGTTCCTGATGTTGTGGTAGACGAGGAAGTTTATCAGGTACCTTTCGTAACAGAAGAGCCCTCTGTCGTTGCGGCTGCTAGCTTTGCAGCAAAAATTATTAAACGCTCTGGGGGCTTCAAAACGACTATTCACAGGCGTCAAATGATTGGACAAGTTGCTCTCTATCAAGTAGCAAATATCGAAGTAGCTATAAAAAATATCCAAAACCACAAGCAAAAATTGCTAGAGCTGGCCAATCAAGCACACCCATCAATTGTCAACCGCGGAGGTGGTGCGCGTGATTTACGTGTAGAATGGCTAAATGGAGAAGCTGAATTTTTAGTCGTTTATCTAACAGTTGACACCCAAGAAGCTATGGGCGCCAATATCCTCAATACCATGCTAGAAGCGTTGAAAACAGCATTAGAAGAGTTGACTGGCGGTGAAAGCTTGATGGCAATTCTATCAAATTATGCAACAGAAGCCTTGGTCACTGCCACCTGTGAAATTGATATTCGTTTTCTCAGTCGAAATAAATCAGAAGCCTTTGGCATTGCTAAGAAAATAGTGCTGGCAAGCCAATTTGCCAAACAAGATCCTTACCGTGCCAGTACCCACAACAAAGGCATTTTCAATGGAATTGATGCTGTCGTATTAGCGACAGGAAATGACTGGCGGGCGATTGAAGCAGGCGCGCATACCTATGCTAGTAGAAATGGTTCCTATCAAGGATTGACTACTTGGTCAATCAAGGAAGCCACTCAAAAGCTCTGCGGAGAGATTACTCTCCCGCTCCCTATTGCTACAAAAGGGGGTTCCATTGGGCTCAACCCTACGGTGGAAGTTAGCTTCGATTTGCTAAAACAACCAACCGCAAAAGAGTTAGCCAGTATTATTGCGTCTATCGGCTTAGCGCAAAATTTTGCGGCTTTGAAAGCGTTGGTTAGCACCGGTATTCAACACGGACACATGAAGCTACAAGCCAAATCTCTAGCTCTTTTAGCGGGAGCTAAGGATACAGAAATCGCTCCTCTGGTTTCTCAGCTCATTTCTGAGAAACATTTTAGTCTCAAAAGAGCACAAGAAATTTTAGAAAACATTCGTCAAAAATCATAGAAAAAAAGAATCCGATAAGTGAAAAAACTCATCGGATTTCTTTATTTAGTTGACCTTGTGCTTCTCGCAAACGTCTATACAAAAGATAAGGCACTTGTCTTAGCTCTCTCAAATTTTGGCAACCAAGTGCACACATAATCAAGCGCAAATCTTCTTTCCAACTGTTTACAATCGTGATGACTTCATCCACCGAATGCGTTTCAATCAATTCTAACATGGTGCATGAAAGTCCTACAGCCTTAGCTCCTAACACAAAAGCCTTCACCATATCAAGCGGCTGCCGTACGCCACCACTCACCAAAATATCCATTTTATCCATCATCGGCTGAGCATTTAGTAAGGCTTGGAGTGTCGATTGCCCCCAATCATTGAGATAGTCTCGATTGCCACCGCGCCTGTTTTCAATATAGGCGAAGCTCGTTCCGCCACGACCAGAAAGATCAACCGTTCGAATACCGAGGTCATAAGCAGTTTCGATCGTTGCCAAATCCATACCAAAGCCAACCTCTTTCAACACTACCGGGACTGTGCTTTGCTCAGCATAATCTTTTAAATGTGCTCGCCAAGTTTTAAAAGAGCGTTCTCCTTCTGGCATGAGCAATTCTTGCATGAGATTGACATGCACTTGCAAAAAAAGAGGATGAAGGTCTGTGATTGCCTGCTGCCCTGAGGAATACGGCTTATCCAGTCCAATATTCGTTGCAAGGAGCAGGTTGGGCTTATCTTGCTTGACAGTATATGAGTCATCTGTTGGATTATTCAAGGCAGCACTGTAAGAGCCTGTGACAAAAAGAATACCGCAAGCTTCTGCAACTTGTGCCAAGCGCTGATTGATGCCCTTCCCTTTCTCACTTCCACCTGTCATAGCATTGATGTAAAACGGAAATTCCCAATCTCTGCCTGCAAACTGCGTCGTCAAATCAATCTCGTCCAAATCATACTTAGGAAGCGAGCAATGAATAAGCTCCATGTCATCAAAACTATTATAAGGCGAATCGTACTCAAGCGCATATCTTATGTGTTCGTCTTTGCGATTTTTATTCATCCATTCCCCACCTTTCCTTATATAAAAGGTCAATTCCTGCCCCCTGCCAACGTTCCACTAAGATTTGACTATCTGTCTCGCTAAATGACAATGCTATGCCGCAGTCACCACCGCCAGCACCGCTACTCTTTGCCACACAGTCCAATCCTTGACTGGCTCTTTTTAAAGCTCTCAGTTTTTCATTGTAAATAGCGGGGCTAAGTTCCGCCAATAGGTGGCTAACCTTTTCTAGGCTTTCTTTCATAATTTCTTTCTCACCAGCAAGCAGCGCCTTCTCCAGTCGAAGAACTTCTTCTTGTGTTTGTGTTAGAAAACTGGATGAAATTGCTGATTTGACCTGATTGATAAGATCTCTAGAAATAGCTGGTTCTTTTGTCCAGCCTACAAAAAAATCAAATGTAAGTTGTGGTTGGATTCTCCGAATGACAGTTCCCCAATCCTGAGCTAATATACTTTCTAAGGGCGACTCATTGATCTGCTCCGCTATTCTTTTGCGGTCAAAAGATTGGTAATAAATCAAATCTTCATAAGCGATACAAGCCACATCTCCCATTGAGCCATTGTCCCCACGTTTAAGAAGGACATAGGCTGCCAGCTTAAAGGTTTCCTCAGCAGATAACGCCAGACCATACAAGGCCGTTATTGCTCGTATGGTTAAAACTACGACACTCCCACTAGAGCCAAGACCAAATTTTTTTCCATCTTGCTCCATTTTTCCAGTAATGGTTAAGAAAAAGGGACGTAGTGAAATGGATCGACTTTGTAAAAACTCATTCATAACAGCAACTGTATCCTGAATGAGACTGTACTCATCATCAGGTGTCAAATCCACAGTATGGTCAAACATATCTGAAAACAACTGATAACGTTCAGAAAAATGAATTTTTCCCGTCATATAAATCGGAATATTTTTCAGAATCGCGCCTTGTCCCGCTGTCAATACAGAGTATTCCCCTGCCAAATACAATTTCCCGCATGTTCTTACTGTTTTAGTCATCTGGCAATTCCTTCGTTTTAGAGACAATGAGGCGGTATTTTTCTGCAAATATCGGCACCAAATGCTCCAAATCTTCTTCCAAACACAGCACTTTTACATTTGGTCCTGCATCCATAGTGAAATAACAACGCTCTCCTTGACTGCGTAATTGTTTGATGAAGTCCATTGCTTCATAGCTTTTTTCGGTCAGGTAAGAAAACGCTGGCGTTGCTGTCTGAGTGGTAGCATGCATGGCAAGCGCATTTTTTTCTGTTAATTCTCCCACCTTAGCAAAATCATTGTTAGACAAATAAGTCAACATGGCTTTATAATCTTCTTCGGACTGTCTCACCCAATCACTAAATGTCGTGGAGGTTTCTGCACAGCGTTTCATTCCCTCACGACTTGAAATCGGCTTTTTCTGATCATACAAAACCAGCATTATCATCGCTAATTTCAAATCTGTCTTTACTGGATAAATCTCTCCGCTATCCTTGTCCCAAGCTGCAATCGGTCCATAAAAACTCCGTGAGGAAGACCCAGAAGCTAATTTTGCTTTTTGTGCTTGCTCTTTTGTGGACAAGTGCAATTCAAAAAAGTCATTACAAGCCTTAACAAGCGCAGACAAACCGCTTGAACTAGATGAAAGCCCCGCTGCTGTCGGCATATTATTTTTTGTATCAATTCGTACAAAACCAGCTCCTTGAGGACGAAAACGATCTACAATATTGCTCATTTTTTTATGTTCAGCTTGATCTTGCAGAACACCATTGATGTAAAATTCATCTGACTGGGCACTCACTGGTAAGCTAGACAGAGTTGTTTCTGTGTACATATTTTCCAAGGTCAAAGAAATACTGCTCGTTGCAGGAATTATCTTGACAGTATCTTTCTTACCCCAATATTTGATAATGGCAATATTGGCATAAGACCACACCTTTACAGACTTTCGATCCATGTGTTTACCGCTCCTTTCTCCCTCAATAAATCAGCCAAACTGACAGCCTTTTCTTTGCTCGCCACTAGAGCGATAATGCAGCCACCTAGACCACCACCACTCATTTTCGCACCAAGCGCTCCATTTTCTTGCGCTGTGGCAACAAGTCGATCGGCTTCAGGGCAACTCACGCCTAGATTTTTTAAGCTGAGGTGAGCTTCTGACATGGCTATCCCGATTCTCTCTAAATCTTTTACTTTCAAAGCTTCTTCAACTTCATTGGTTAATTTTCCAAGATGATGAAGATGTGGCAAAGCGGTCATTCCGAGTTGCTCAACTTCTTGGATAGCTTCCCGTGTATGCCCATAAATCCCTGTGTCTGCAATCACAAGATAGGCTCCAAGATTCGTCTCAAACTCTGAAAAACCAACATTTTTGATGAATTTAATAGCACGATCGCTTAAGCATGTCTTAGCATCTAAACCACTCGGATTCATGTGGGCAATCATCTCCGCTCGATTGGCTAAAATTTCCAGAGTTTCCCTATCCAACCCCTGCTCATAGTAATCAAAAACAGCTCGAATCGCAGCAATACTCACTGCCGCAGAAGAACCCATTCCGCGCTTTTCAGGCACCATTGACTCAATCTCACAGCGAATATAAGCCTCTTGCACCCCTAGAAATTCCAAAGAAGCAAAAACCGCCATAGAAAGAGTATCTTCTTCATACAAAATCCACGCATGATCTGACGGCAAAATGCGACAAGTCACTTCAATATTAGTTAAAGGTAGAGCCAAAGCAGGGTAGCCATAGACAACGGCATGCTCCCCTATCAAAATAATCTTACTATGTGCCCGACCGACACCTACTTTTTTTGTCATATTCTCTCTCTACATCACAATACTTCATCTATTATTTTAATATAATTCATAGAAAAAAGCGATCGTTAGTAGTCAATTCCTTTTATATTCCAAACTAATTTATTTCAACTTTTAAAACAGCGAAAAAGAGCAGGAAATCCAGCTCTTATCCTAACTGTCTTCATTTTACAGATTTTGTTTAATCAAATCCATAAGCTCATTGCGGTCTAAAATCCATTGTGCACGTTCGTCTTTCTCATACGTTCGGTTGGAAAGGAAGATGACCGCTTTCTGCTGTAAACGATTAAACATAATAAACGTTCCAGTATAGCCTGTGTGCTGCAACCACTCTTTGTCTAAATCCCAAGCAAGACTGCGTGTTTTTCCAATCTCCTTTGAGAAATCTTTTGTCAAAGTTGCTGCAAAGTTATCCTGTAAATAATGCTCCAAAAAGAGCTCCAAATCCCGAACTGTCGAAAACAAGCCTGCACTACCAGCATGTCTGCCCAACACATGCGCTTTGGGGTCATGTACAACTCCCTCCTTCACACCGCGAACCGTTGGCACCGCTTGCGCAACAGGTCCAAACGCTGTTTCTTTCATACCCCAAGGCTGAAAAATTTTCCGCTCAAAAATGTCACTCAAAGAAGAATGAAAAATTTCTTCTACCATAAAACCCAGCAACAAAAAATTTACATCAGTATAACGAAAATGCTTGTTATCAAGCACTTTCAAATGATTTAGCGCCTCTTTCAATTCGACCGCATTGAGTGCATCTCGATTGGGGATAAAGGGATCTAGCCCTGATGTGTGAGTAGCCAACTGACCTACCGTGACAGAATTGTCATGAAAAGCGGGATAATATTGTGTTAGCGGTGCATCTAAATCTAGTTTTTCCTCATGGAATAGAACAGCCAAAATCGTTCCGACACCCACAACCTTACTGACACTCGCTAAGTCATAGACCAGTCCTGCTTGAGTCTTCTCACCTCGCTCAGGATTGCTCTCACCAAGATAATATTCTTGCCACTCTCCACGAGTATACAAAGCTAAGCTAGCTCCAGGATAGATTTGTTGTGCTATCTGTTCTCCGACTTTTGAGAGTATCTTGCTTGAACTCATACTGCTTCAATCCAAACTTCAATTTGGCTCTCATCTTTGGTCAGGAAAAATTTGCCCGATTTAGGTATAAAATTTTCTCTTCCTTGAAATAAATCACGCAATGCTTCCACATCGAATTGCTCAACTGTAAATTTAATCATTGCCAAATCCCAAGTTTGAGTACTCTCCGTCAGCAAATCTGGTCCGCTTGCTGGTGAGAATGTTAGAATAGACTGATTTCCTAGCCATTCCTGATAAAAAGTGACTGCTTTTTCCTTATCTGGAGCATTGATATGAATCTGCTCTATAGTAAATTGACTGAGCCCAACAAAATCCTCTAGTGGCGCAAATGCTGGTGCAATCATCACTCTCTGCAAGGTTGTCCAATCTTCCTCGCTATGCAGTAAAAACGTATCTCCTTCCGGCGAAGTTGCTTCAAAAGCATAGCCATTATCACCTTGGTAAAGATAATCAACTTTGCTGCCACGCGCTAAAAGTGCTTCAATTTCTCGTGAATCGGCTACTTTAATAACAATTTTCGCTAATTTCTTAGTCCCAACAACTTTGCGAGTGCGCATACTGGGCGACTCCTCTAGCTGCAATTTTTCAACTTTTGTCTGATCTCCAAGGCTGACAAAAGCTCCTTCCTCTAGCAAATTTTTCATTCCTAAAGTTTGACAATAAAAGGCAAGATTGTTTTTTCGATTATTGATTTTTAATACTGGTATCGTATTTACAATTTTATTTGTCGAACACATAAATTCCTCCAAGCCTTTCTATTTTAAATAATTTTTGTGTATTTTACAAATATTTATGTAAAAATAGAAAAAATTGTGCTATTACTGATAAATATTTTGTGCCACTACCAGCTCATTTGCCGACTCAAATTCATATTGAAGGTAAGACTGATAAGTTCCCGGCGCAATAATCCCACGCATATCTAAAATGGCTGTTCCAGCCTGTCCGATAATGCTATCGGCTAGCAGACAACAATTAGTAGACAGGATAAAATAAGTCTTAAAACGACTTGTTTTAAACTTATATAAACGAGCATTCAACTCATGCTTCAATTTATAAGCATACGTGCGCTTACCATCTTTCAAATTCGCCGGTGGATCCCACACTTCCAACAACTCATCAATCTCAGCCAACCGTTTCTCCACAGCTAGCTTTTGCTCATCTGTCAAAGATAACCCATAACCAAACAAGGTTTTTTTGCTTTCTTCTTTGCACAAATCAATATAAGCGTCTTTATCCACTTTAAACAAAACACCGTCTCCGATCGTGCCAAACAAGCGCTCTGAAAAAACATCATAACTACCATAGGAAATAACTTTTCCTTTATAGCAAATATCAACGTGTCCAATCATCCCAAAAAGATTCTGGTCTGACGTATGGATTAGCACCTCTAAGTCAACTAGCTTTTGTTCATCTCGAATACGGCTGTAAACCTTTTGGTGTTCTCGTTTTTCGCCCTGCAAAAAACGATTAAAACGATTCAGTTGCTCTGCTGGGAAAAAGGCAGCGATAATGACAGGCAGGTTGATTCGAATACGGCGCCGAAGCTGCTTTTGTTCCACATCGGTGTTGAACATAAGACCGTCTCGAACGTTAGAAAAGCCTAGTAATATCAGATAAATACCAACAATCAAAAATTGCATCCTACCATCCGTGCTAGGAGAAAAGACAGTTGTCAGTCCAATCCCACCATAGAGCAAGGTATCAAAAAGATAACGAAAACCACCTTTTAACTTATTCTGCCGATAAAGAAGATAAGTAATGCCATAGACTGCCGCCGTACACAACTGATAGCAGCCCAATATAATAATGACAATATTGACTGGCAGATTGCTGGCACGGTTAAGAAAGCCAACAACCAGCCCCACCAAAACATGGAGGAGGGCAGAACCAAGACTGATACGATTTTTCTTCACTAAGAAACGGAAAAAAAGATTGATAACTCCTACAAATAAAAAGTAAATGACCAATAAATCTAGGGCAAATTTTGTAAAATCAACACCGTTTTCAATAATAATAACGCCAAAAATAATCGCCAAAATACCAAACAATAGAGTCCGTCTCCCACTTAATCTATCTAATTCCATTTCATCTCTCCCAAATAAAAGGTAGGAATGAGACAAAAATTGCTACTTTGCAAAAAATCCGTTTTGCTGTCTCACTCCCATTACTGTTGTTATCCTTACTCTTTAGTATAGCATTTTATCTTGGTAAGCGTCTAGTCACTTATCTATTTTTTCGCTCAATCTTATCTCTTCGTTATCAAAAAACGGCTCGTAACGAACCGTTTCTTTTTTGTTAACAACTTATCCATAAATTATCTTGTAAAGTGCTACTGCAGCAATACCGGCAAGAATTGGAGATACGACTGGCACCCAAGCATACCACCATTTTGAATCTCCTTTGTGCTCACCAAGAACTGATTTTGGAAGAAGGAAATGAAGAATACGTGGACCTAAGTCACGTGCAGGGTTTAGACCTGGACCTGTAGGACCACCAAGTGATGTTACCAATGCCATGACAAGGAAACCAAGTGCTAAATGGGCAACAGCAAGTCCGGCATTGATGTGAGAACCAATTGCAACTTTTCCTTGAATTTGAGTAGCATCCACTCCACGAGTAGCAGCATATTTAACAACTTCTGCACCAAAATAGTTTTTGGTCATCGCCATTGCTGCAAAGAACAAGATAAATGAACCAATAAATTCATTGACAAAGCCATTTATCATAGAAGCAGCATGTGATTTCTTGCTTCCGTCATCCGTATTTACAATAGTTGAGAATGATCCCAAAATCGCATTAGAATTTGTTGTTTGCAAATAGTAAGGGCGGTGACTTGCTACTACTAACGCTTGTCCAAATATCGCTCCCAATAATTGTGCAATAATGTAAGGCGCAACTTGTGCCCAAGGGAAGTATCCGCTAATCGCAAGTCCTAGTGTGAATGCAGGATTGATATGATTCCCTGATACATTTCCAAACATAAGAGCAGGAATCATAACCCCCATACCATAACCAACTGCAATCACCAACCAGCCACTTTGATGACCCTTTGTTCCCTTTAATTCAACGTTGGCAACAGCCCCGTTCCCCAAAATAATGAGAATTGCCGTTCCAAGAAATTCTGTGATATATTTCACAGTCCATGTGACATCCATTTTTATTCTCCTCTTTAATTAAAAAAATTTTAGACAAATCCTATTTTATCAGTTACAATGGATAATGTAAAGGTTATTTTTTGACAAAGTGTAAAAAAGGAGTAAAAATATGCGCTATAATCAGTATAGTTATACACCAGAAACAAACAAAAAAATGCTGGCTGAAATGGAAAGCATTGGATTTTCTTTCCACCCAGAGTATTCTGATAAAGAAAATTTAGAGACTTTTGTACGTAGAACTTTTTTTAATTATAAAAATACAGACTATGCTTTAAAGTCTTTGGTTGCCAATTCAAATACAGACTTACTCAGCTTTTTTACGTCCAATCAGGAATTAACAGCAGAGATTTTTTATACCATTATTTTTCAATTGCTGGGATTTGTGCCCTTTGTTGACTTTGACGATGTAGAAACATTCCGCAAGGACGTAAACTTTCCCATTACCTATGGAAATTTGCTCGAAAACCTCTATCAATTGCTCAACACACGCACCAAAAACGGCAATCTCTTGATTGATAAGTTGGTAAGCGAAGGCTTGATCCCTGAAGACAATACCTACCACTATTTCAATGGTAAAAGTCTTGCGACCTTTACTAGCCATAATGCTATCCGCGAAGTGGTCTATGTGGAATCGCGCGTGGATACCGACGAAGATGGGCTGCCTGATTTGATTAAGGTCAGCATCATTCGTCCTCATTTTGATGGACAAATTCCTGCTGTCATGACTGCTAGCCCTTATCACCAAGGAACCAACGACAAAGCCAGCGACAAAGCACTTTATAACATGAATGTGAATTTGGTTAAAAAAGAGGCCGGAAAAATCACCGTCCATGACTCTGAAGTTTGCTTGGTTGAACCACAAGGTCAAGCAGTATTGGTGGAGCAAGCAGAAGAAACACTCGGTCATATTGGAACTTATACACTCAATGACTACCTTCTTCCTCGTGGTTTTGCTAATTTATATGTATCAGGTGTGGGAACCAAGGACTCTGAGGGGCTTATGACGAGCGGAGATTATTATCAAATTGAAGCCTATAAAAACGTTATTGATTGGTTAAATGGTCGCTGTCGTGCTTTCACAGACCATACCAGACAACGAGAAATCAAAGCCACTTGGTCCAATGGAAAGGTTGTTACAACAGGAATCTCTTACCTCGGAACTCTGTCAAATGGGCTAGCTACAACTGGCGTAGATGGTCTTGAGGTCATTATTGCTGAAGCTGGAATTTCTTCTTGGTACAATTACTATCGTGAAAATGGCTTAGTGACAAGCCCCGGCGGCTATCCTGGTGAAGATTTTGACTCTTTGACAGAATTAACTTACTCACGCAATCTTCTAGCGGGCGAACGTCTTCGTCACAATGCCGAGTATCAAAAGAGCCTCAAAACATTAAAAGCAAATTTGGAGCGCGAAACGGGTGATTATAATCAATTTTGGCATGACCGCAACTATCTGATTCACGCACACAAGGTCAAAGCCGAAGTCGTCTTCACTCATGGCTCCCAAGACTGGAATGTCAAGCCACTCAATGTGTACAATCTGTTCCACGCGCTACCAGAACAGATCAAGAAACATCTGTTTTTCCACAACGGCGCTCACGTTTACATGAACAATTGGCAATCCATTGACTTTCGTGAATCTATGAATGCACTTCTCAGCAAGAAACTGCTGGGCTACAATTCCCACTTTGAATTGCCGACTGTGATCTGGCAAGACAATAGTCAAGCACAAAGCTGGTTGTCACTAAAGAATTTCGACAATCAAGAGCACTACACTCATTTCAATCTAGGTAGTACTACTCAAGATATTCAAAATGCTTACTCTGAGACGGACTACAAGCGTTTCAGCAAGACCTATCAAACCTTCAAAAATGAACTCTTTGATGGAAAAGTCAATCAAGTGACCGTTGACTTCACCTTAGAAAAAGACCTTTTCCTTAACGGTCCCGCTAAGCTCAATCTGCGCCTAAAATCCAGTACCGATAAAGGCTTGATTTCTGCACAGCTATTAGATCTTGGACAAGCTAAACGCCTCACCCCAATTCCTGGCGTCCTTGCACCAAAAGTCATGGACAATGGTCGCTTTTATATGCTGGATCATTTAATGGAATTACCTTTCAAAGAGACACCTCACCGCGTCATCACCAAAGGATTTCTCAATCTGCAAAACCGCAACGATTTGCTAACAGTTGAAGAAGTCACACCAGACCAATGGTTAGAATTTTCTTTTGAATTGCAGCCAACCATTTACAAAATGAAAACAGGCGATACACTTCGCCTTGTCCTCTACATAACCGACTTTGAGCATACCGTCCGTGATAATACCGATTATCATTTGACCATTGACCTAGCAAACTCTAGCTTAGATGTGCCAGATATGATAAAATAAGATAATAACTATCGAATTTTAAGGAGAACCCAAACAATGATGAACATGCAAGACTTGTTCCACGATTTTCTAAGTCTGATAATCGTCAGAAATGTTGATTTAAGTCCTTTCTTAATTTACTAAATCAAACTAAAATCACTTAAATCAATACTAATAAGACAAAAAATAGACAACGGCAGTATCTTCTTGATAATTCAAAAACCGCTTTACTTGTAATGAAGTAAAACGGTTTTTATTTTGTTAAATTATTTGCCAATTATAACTGATATGTCTTGGAGGGCAATCTTTTATTGCTATTGGATAAAAACAGTTCTAATGAATTTCCTTGCTTCGTCATAAACATCTGTACTAATATCTGCATAATTCGTAAATACTTTTTCAACCCAAGTATTCCCGTGACCGCTTACCTCTGGCACGAATCTCTCTATTTCTCCGCACTCTAGAATAAAAATATTATAGTCTATTAAGAATTCTTTTATTTCATTGAATAAAGCCATACAATCTCCCTGCGGAATGATATTTTTTCCACCAGATTTTAAAAGTTTCAAACTGCTGATATCTCTTAATATTGTTTTTATCCGCTCTGCTACTTTCGTAGACATATACATCTCATCATCAAACACTTCATTAATTTCTGTTTTTATCCGCTCTTGAGTTTTGACTTGAGAATCTATTTCTCTTTCAAAATTCTCTAAAAATTGCTTATGTTGCTTTTCTATCCTTTTATAACACTGAAGTTCGATTGAATTTAACAGTTGTTTCAAGCTATCTATATTATTTATCAAATCAATATCAGCAATAATCTTATAATTAATATTTAGTCTCTTTAATAAAGGTACTATTTTTTTAAACTGCTCCTTTCCTCCAACTGCACAAAATAATGTATTTTGATAAGTTGTTAAATCTTCATATTCCAATATTGCAGAATAAAACTTACAATCACTTTCGTTCTCACACAATACAACCTGATTATAAAATAACCCATTGAGAATATTTGTATACTTCAAATTTTTATCACTGGAAATATTACTGATGCTATCATTGTTAACCAAGTTAAATGTATTATTGTTATCATATCTATCTATTTTTATTATTTTCACCCTTGAAGAAGCCTCTTCTAGAACACCTCTAATAAAATCAATATTATGTGTCGAAATAAATAATTGTTTACCTTCAGACAACCTAACTATATTTTTTCCCAGCACCCTTGCTTGAGGCGGATGCAAAAAAGTTTCAGGTTCATCAATTAAGAATAATGAATGTTCATTCACAATAATAGATGCTAAAACTGCAACTGCATTTCTTATCCCATCTCCTTGGTTATGTAAATCTTCAAATTGTTTCAATTTATTTAAGTTATCACGTTTATTAGATTTAATAACATTACAAATCTCAATACTTTCACCAATTTTATATTTTTTTGTCATATTACCATCTAGGTAGTCTTCATGTACTTCAACAGATTTTTGAAAACCTGAATCTAAAGCTTGGTTTAATTTGCTAATTGACTCCGAATCAATATCAAGTTTTCTCATAATATTTAAATTTTGATTATCAACAATTGAATTAAATTTAATTGGTCTTGTAAGACCTAAACGGTTTTCAGTTGATAAAAATGAAAATAATGCTTTATAAAACTGTTTTTCATCCAAAATATTAGTAAAGTTAAAATCATTAAAAGAATGGTAGACATTTTCTTCTATCATCACATTATAACTACCATGACTATCCTTAACATAATTTCTCTCAAAATAATCTCTCAATTGTTCTTCAGAAAATCCCGTTGTTTCATAAGTGACTTCTTTAACTAACACTTTGATTTTTGATGTGTCATTCAAATCTTCTCTCAAATCTTTTAATGTACGGCTTTTACCCACATTATTGGGACCAACTAATAATACTATATCGTCTTTATTAAATTTCCATTTATTTCCATCATTAAATGTAATTTCTTTAATAACAACAGATGAATTATCGTTATTTTTCTTCATAATAAATCCTTCCTTTGAAAAATTAACTATAAACTATATATTCACCAAAGATCTAAATTTTAAAAAAGTAAAAGATAAAAATAATAAATTTCTCAAACCTCTCAATGATCTCTGTCCACTCGAATTGTATCTTCTTGATTTTCTAAATTATTATTCATAAGTGTATTTTAAACCTTTCTCTGCTTCTGCTCTATTTCCTCACATTTTTAAAATAAATTTCTTAACTTGAATCAAAAAACTTGAAAAAGTCATATCTTTGTTTTTAGCTAATTTCATCATCTCATCAGTTCAATGATACTAGAAAACAAATTATTTTACAATCAATTACAATTTTGCTATCATCCGAAAACATGTTATAATAAAAGAGCAATTATAATTAAGGAGAACCAAAACAATGATGAATATGCAATCGATGATGAAACAAGCACAAAAATTGCAAAAACAAATGGAAAAAGGGCAAGCCGAGCTTGCGGCGACAGAATTTGTTGGCAAATCCGCTCAAGATCTCGTGGTCGCAACTCTTACAGGTGACAAAAAAGTCGTCAAAATCGACTTCCAAGAAGCTGTTGTCGACCCAGAAGACTTAGAAACTTTATCTGACATGACAACCCAAGCTATCAACGCTGCCCTCGTAGAAATTGATGCCGCAACTAAGAAAAAATTAGGTGCCTTTGCAGGCAAAATGCCGTTTTAAAACAAATCTCAAAAAACTCACCCCCTCCTAGTTCATTGCTAAGAGGGGGCTATTTTATGTAAAATTAAAGAAATCAAAGGCTTTATTAAGGAGTAAGTCTGTATATTTTGGATTGTCTTTCAGCTCTTTAATGGAACTTTGCACCAGTTGAACATCATCCGTTATGATACCGTCAACATTCAAGCGGAAAGATTTTGCAATGCTGTTTACATCGTTGACCGTCCAATCATAGAGCAATTTATCTGCTTGCCACAACTTAGAAACAAAGTTTTCATCTAGTGTGGAGTATTCCATAGTATAACCACTAGCTTTGGTTCGTGGGAAGATTGTATTATAAGGCAGGATAAAAAAGCTTTTAATGCTAGCATCGTATTTCACAACCTTTTCAATCACGCGATAGTCCAATGAGTGCATTTGATGACCGTACTTTTTAATCGTTGGGCCATATTTTTTCAAAAAGCGCTCCATCATATCCGAAGAATCTTTTTTGCTGGTTTTGATTTCAATGAGCAACCGCTGCCCCAATTCGTTGGCACGGTTGAGATACGCATCAAAACTGGAAATTTTTGTCCGATAGCCATTTTCTGAAACATCTAAATCAGTTAGTTCTGCCAAGGTCAACTCCCGTGGACTTGCATTGACACCTGCCAAATTTAAAAGATTAGCATCGTGCATCATGACAAATTGACCATCTTTTGTCTCTTGCACATCCATTTCTATGTAATCTGGCTTCAGCAAAGCGGTCTTTTCCAATGACTGAATCGTATTTTGTACACCATTTTCCTGCGACACTCCTCGGTGAGAAATCGTAACAGGAACCGTTTCCAATGGAAAAATGAGATACATATAA
This sequence comes from Streptococcus sp. HF-2466, assembly GCF_015594645.1. Lineage (NCBI taxonomy): Bacteria > Bacillati > Bacillota > Bacilli > Lactobacillales > Streptococcaceae > Streptococcus > Streptococcus sp. HF-2466. Next base: position 8,954 of record NZ_JADNQU010000016.1, on the reverse strand, counting down.
CCTTCCACAGCAAAGAATACAGAAGCAATGGAAATCACAAGCCAGCGCAAAACGCGATCGAACTTCCGCCGCGGACAATCCGCCAAACCTTGCTCAGTCAGAAAAGAAACAAATTTAATCAAGAAATAGCTCAACATCAGATAGTGAGCATTCTTCAGCAACACATAATTCATCACACCAGCAATCGTTGCCACTTGATTGGAATGACCGTCTGCAACATGCTGTAAAAGAAAGAGAGGAAGAGCCATTCCAAAAAAGAAAAGAAAAGTCTTGGTCACAATCCAAAACAACTGCCAAGAATAAAAGAAAGTTCGTTTTTTGGTCTTTTCTAAGCTGAACCGCACCGCTTCTCTTACGGAAGAATTTTCAAAAAAGATTTTGGGCAAGGCAAACATCAGCTTGACCGCAATCAATAACATCAGCCATACAAGTAGGGGCAGGACGACAGCACCCCAAAAATACGTCTCTTTCAAATAAGTTAAGATAAAATTTGGAACTAAAATCTTGTTTAGGTAGTAAATTTTGAGGATTTTTCGGAGAAAAGGAAAGAGCAGAGCGATGTAGAGCAAGACAAACAAGATTTTACTAGGACGTGCCTGCTTTAAGGTGAGCAAACTGTCTGCCATGGTCTTCTTGGTAAACTTCAAAAGGGTTCGCTTGTCTTGAGTCAATAGATTGTGCGCTCCTAAAAAAAGAAGTGTGATTTGAACATAAGCGACCAACAGATTGGCTAAAAACAAGAGGATCAAAGCCAGAGTAACTAGAGGATGACTAGACAACACTCCAACTACATTGTTATACGACAGAAATTGATAACCCGTCTGACGAAGCAAAGTACCTGCCGCCCACGAATTAAAAGGCAACCAAGCATATTCTGTTATCATAAAAATAATAAAAAACAAAAATAGAATTTTATCAAGATTTTGATAGAGTTTTTGAAAACCTAAACGCTGTTGTTTCATCATTCTCCTTTAATTTATTTTTCATCAACTGAAGCATAGAGAGGATTTGCTAGACGGATTAAGTCAGCATAATCTTGTTTTAATGCTTCAAAAACTATTCTGACCTCTGTCGGAATCTCCACATGCGCAATGTAGTTCTTTCCTTTTGGCCCGTATCCAGCTGCATTGTCTGTTAAACGGGGAATTTCTCCCATTAACAAACTGATATAACGCTCCATTTCCCACATGCCATGAATCTGCTGTTTAAAACCGAACTGTCCTTCTTTTACTACCACTTCCGCATGATATGCAGCAAAATTGATAATTTTCTTTTCCTTAGAGAGGTGCTTTCTAAGCCCTGCGTTCATACGTGCTTGCATGGTTGCATCTTGACAAAGAATAATAGATTGAAAATTAATCTTTTCGTGCTCCAACAAATCCAATAAATAAGTGATGTTGTTCCCACAATTGGTTGAGTGACATTCCAGATAATCAGCCGTTACATTATACTTTTCTTTCAAGTAAGCATTGAAAATTTCTGCCTCTGACAAAGTTTGTGTTTCTATTTTCGGATACTCTTTAGCGACTACTTGGGCGCAAAGTATCAGTCGTATGCCCCGCACCACCAACAATCACATAAATCTTTGCGATATTCGCGAATATAGCCTGCGCTAGAATATCTCCACCCACTAGAATACTTCCACCAAACAGCACCCTGACATCAGCCTGTTTTAGGCTATATTTATCTTCTAAAGCTTTCTGTGTTAATTCTGGTAAATCTCGCTTCCCGCAAAAAGAAGCAAGAATATTGATATTTTTTGTGACTTTTTCTTTCATCACATCTTTCATTCTATAAAAAAATCTCAGTTTCTTCAACCGAGATTCTCTCTATCGTCCAAACAATCTTGCAAAAAAACCTTTCTGCTCTTGTGCTTGCACTTTTTCTTTAGCTTCGTCCAATTCTAATAGCAAAGTTTCACGCTCACTCATGGCCTTAGCAGTCAATTGCTGCTGCTGGTCTAATTGCTTGTCTTTTTCAGCAATTTGCACATCTTTCACGCGCAATTGCTCATCTTTTTTAGCTAATTGAGCATCTTTTGCTTTTAACTGGTCATACAAACGCACAATTTCTGCATTTTTCTCATCTACCAAAATTTCCATGAGCTCACGTTGCTTGACATCTTCGCTGACCGGTTCATCTTCAAAAATCGTCTTTTTGTAAATTTCTTCCAGCTTTATCAAACCGCTGCGCGTCACAACGGTGACCCCTTTTTCATTCTTGTCGGTATCTTCGGGCGCAAGAGTTTTGACCCGATTGTTCATCGCCTGACGGCTAATCCCTAAAATCTCGGCTAGCTCGCTGACTGTCTTTTCAATTGCCATAATTTCCTCTGAAACTTTTTCTAGATATATACCTAAATCTTATCATATCAAGGCTTAACTGTCAAATTCGCTCTGGATTTCAAGGAATTTCATCACATTTATGATACAATAAATTTGACATATTCATTTAAAGAAAGAAGCACAATGAACCATTTTGATACAATCGTGATAGGCGGAGGACCAGCTGGTATGATGGCTGCTATTTCCAGCTCCTTTCATGGACAAAAGACACTGCTCTTAGAAAAAAATAAACGCTTGGGTAAGAAGCTCGCTGGAACTGGTGGCGGACGCTGCAATGTGACGAATAACGGCACTTTAGAGGATTTATTAGCTGGCATACCAGGAAATGGGCGCTTTCTCTACAGCGTCTTTTCCCAGTTTGACAATCATGACATTATGAATTTTTTCACTGACAATGGTGTTGCACTCAAAGTAGAGGATCACGGGCGCGTTTTCCCAACAACAGACAAATCTTTTACAATTATTGAAGCATTAGAACGGAAAATGAAGGAGCTAGGCGTCACCATCATGACCCAGACGGAAGTAGTTTCTGTAAAGAAAAATGCGGATTGCTTTATCATCAAGTCAAGTGAGCGCATTTGGAGCTGCGATCGATTGATTGTCACAACAGGTGGAAAATCTTATCCTTCAACTGGCTCTACTGGCTTTGGCTATGAGATTGCGCGCCATTTCAACCATACAATAACAGAGTTAGAAGCTGCAGAAAGCCCACTTTTGACAGATTTTCCACACAAGGCTTTACAGGGGATTTCATTAGCCAACGTCACCCTCCGTTATAATAAATACATCATTACCCACGACTTGCTCTTTACCCACTTCGGCTTGTCAGGTCCTGCCGCATTGCGGCTCTCCAGTTTCCTCAAAGGCGGTGAAACCATTTATTTAGATGTCTTACCACAGTTTTCTGCGGAAGATTTGGCAACATTTTTAGAAAATAACCGAGAAAAATCGCTCAAAAATAGTCTCAAACAATTACTTCCTGAACGTCTGGCAGAGTTTTTCGCGCAGCCATTCCCTGAAAAAGGCAAACAATTGACTGGAAAAGAAAAAGAAGAGCTCATTCAACAGCTCAAAGCTCTACCAATTCCTATTACCGGCAAAATGTCTCTAGCTAAATCTTTTGTGACCAAAGGCGGTGTCAATCTTAAGGAAATCAATCCCAAGACTTTAGAAAGCAAACTAGTTTCTGGGCTTTATTTTGCTGGCGAAGTGCTGGATATCAATGCTCATACTGGTGGATTTAATATTACAGTCGCTCTCTGTACTGGATGGGTCGCCGGAAGTGTGGAATACTAAAAATAGAGCAGATGCTACCATGCAGAACACTAGCATTTGCCCTATTTTTTATTTTATTTGTGAACGTATGCTTGAATAACATCTGCTGCATATTGCGCTGTTCCAACTCCAAATTGGTCAATATTTTTCTTAAATTCAGGATTTGCCACATAGCCTTTTCCGATAAAAGCGAAAACTTCCAGAGAACAATCAAAGGCATAGGTATTCATTGCTTGAAATAACTGCTCGGCTTCTGATAAATTCTCTTGTGCCTCCACAGCTAGACCTTTTTGCATATTGTTAGCTAGATTGCTAAAAACTTTGTTAAATACTTCCGTCACCTCAGTTTCTTTGCCAACTTGTCGTGCACGAGACTCGTCCATTACTTCTTGACCGTATGTTTCAACCGCTTGATGATAATAATTTGCATGCTCATCGTAGGTAAATCCAACAAATTTTTCTTGTGTCGTCATTTTTCTTTCTCCTTTTTGAGCTTGAATTGTCTTTTGTAAGGTGGAAATCAAGGTATCCAAATGTTCCCTTTCCTGCTGCAAAAACTGCAGTTGCTTGTTCAAGTGAGGCAATAATTCCTGCCCTTCATGACCTAGCAGCTCTGCTATTTTCTTTAAAGAAAATCCAAGATATTTGTAAAATAAAATAATTTGCAGGCGCTCTAAATCTGCTTCACTATAAAGGCGATATCCGTTTTCAGACTTTTGCGGCACAAGCAAACCTATTTTATCATAGTGATGCAGTGTTTTGACAGAAACACCTGAAAGCTGCGCAGCTTCTTTGATTTGATACATCATTTCCTCCTTACAAATCTCATTATAAACCCTCCACTTAGGTCAAAGTCAATACTTTTTTAAAAATATTTTCCTCCCAATATAGTTATCACAAAGTACGACCTTGCTTTGCGCAAAAATCGCTAACGTTGCTTGCAAAGCAAATCTCAACACCATTCGCTTTTCAAGTGCGAAAGAGCATCTAATCACCCCTGCGGGGAGTGAGACTACCAACTCCCATTATACCTGGGAAACTCTAAGTGGATTAAAGGCAACAGAGATTTTCCAAACTACCACACTTTGTAATGATAACTACATAAACAAAAGCAGCTAAAAGCTCTTTTGTTCCAGCTGCCTCTATTAGCTACATCTTCTTTCACTTGTTGCAACTGCATCTCAAAACGAAAGAAAACATAGAAATAATAAGGATTTTCGCTTGTAGAATATCTGAATTTTATTGTATTATTTGTGAAATTTTGGTAATATATATATAATAATACAAAAGTACTTGTATGAGGAAAGTTAGTGTCTGGCTATCCTTAAAAATAAACAAAGAATAGAAAGGATTAAAATGTCAAAAAAGAAAAAAGACACACCGTTAGTCTTTCTAGTCTTGCTGAAGTGGTTAGCTGAACTGATTTATTTCGTAGGAATTGTGTTCGTTGCCGGCACAGCTCTCCTACTCTTAACATATAATATTCTCAATATACCGCTAGACTATATCCACATTGCAGCTTTAATTGCTTCTTTCATCTACATATTGGTTGGATTTTTAGTGGCAAATAGTTCCGAAGACATCGTAATCGCCAGCAATTATTTTAAAATCCTATCCGCGCTTGGTTACTTAGCAGTCATTAGCTACTTTGACAATCAACTATTTGATTATTTAAAAAATCCAGTCGTTGATATCTGCTTAGCCATACCATTTTTGATTGCCATTATTTATAAAAAATTTTATAGAAAAATGATTTACCGTGCTGTCTTTAAAAAACATCACTCTGTCTCTTTTTACAGTGAGTATTCAAATATTGAAGAGATAAAAGACTCGATGTTAGAAGCTGTCCGTGAAGCAGTCAAGGACGGTCACAAAGAAAATGTAGAAGTTGTCGGAAAAAATTTTAGGCAAGATGCAAAAGGAAATATCATCGGTATTTTCAAAATTTCACTAGCTCGTAAATTATTTAAAATCACTCAGCCAAAACTAATGCTGATCACCTTAAACTTTAATATCAATAATAATGAATAGGAGTCTACAATCATGTCAGAAATAGATAAACCCGTTTTAACACTAGAGCAAGATCGCTTCTTAAAAAACAAATCATTTGATACTTACAAAAAGAAACTTGAAGTGCTATCAAGAGCTTATAGCGCTAATGCCATGAAAACGATCAATGGCTTCTCATTAGATTCAGAAGAACAATACAAAGCACTGTTTGAAGCTGTATTTTCAGGTGTTTGGGACGTTGATACCGGCATGCGTTATGTCAACGTTACAGAAATCATTGGCGTATCTAGTTTCTTGGCTGGACAAAAAGATGAAAACGGCTACTATGTCCGTAATTCTAACGGTGAGATTGTCTGGGACGTTGTAGACATTGACGAAGCTGAACTTTTCACAGACGAGCAAATCGCAACCATTGTTCCAAAAGAATATCGTGGAAAAGCATTTGTCATTCGAGAGCTAGATGCACGCAAAGAATGGGGAGAAAAGCAACCTTCAGAAGACATTTCTGAAGAGGTACAGCCCGTTGTTGAAGAGGCAGTCGTTGATGTAAAGACAGAACCAGAACCAGAACCTGAGCCCGCACCAATTGTCCAACCAGCACCTACCGCTGAAACGAAGGTTAAACAACAAAAACCTATCGTAAAACCAGACCCAGTAGTAAAGCCACGTCCCATGACAAAATCTGAAAGACAACAACAAAAAAAAGATTACACAAAAGAATCCATTAAAATTATCAATGCAACCATTGACAGCCTCGGATAGTAACAATTTTCAATAATATTAAAAAGTTTGAGACAAAAAGATTTCAATTTTTAAAAATAAAATTCTTAATTATTAAGCCCTTCAAATCTATAATTAAATGCGAAAAGCGAACAAAGCAGAATTCTGATTACCAGAAAACTAGTTTTGTTCGCTTTTTATATTTGGGGTCGGACTTTTGTCCCAGCCTCTTTTGTCCTCCTTTCAATCTGAAAAGGATTGACTTAAATTTTAAAATAGATGCAAAATGAAACATTTTTGACTTATTGATCATATATCCAAATACACAATCAACAACGACATTATTATATTATAACAAAGAGGTTGAGACTCGGTCTCAACCTCTTTTTGTCGCTATGCCTAGCAAGAGTTAGGATAATCATCGTTAGGGACTTATTCTTCCTCTTTACGTTTCTTGAAGCCAAGCATTGACAATGCTGTAGCAGCAAACGCTAATCCTACCAATGCTGCACCATCATTTGTAGCTTCACCTGTTGAAGGCAAGGTTACTTGTGGAGTTACAGGTTGTTTTGGAGTAGTTGGCACTACTGGAGTAGGTGTTGGTGTAGGAGGTGTTTGCGGTTTTTCAGGTGTCTTAGGAGTTTCTGGCGGTGTTTGTGGTTTGTCAGGAGTCTTAGGCTTGTCTGGCGTTACCACTGTTACCGTATTAGAATTTCTTTCAACACCATTGATAATTTCAGTAAAGGTATTCTTCACAGTACCATAGTCAAGTTGTTTCACTTGCATGTAACCTGTAGCTTGGAATTCACTATTATCTGAAATACTGTTCAAGAAGGCGCTAGAGAATGAGTACACAACCGTTCTTGTCTTATGATCAACAGTTTGGTTGACAAACTTCGTCAAATCTGTACCCTTGGCAATCTTTTGACCATTCTTAAGAAGAATATCTGTCTTCGCAAACCATTTGTAAACACCGTTGTATTCTACTAATGGAGAGTAAGTGTCCTTCACTTCCATCTTTTCAATCGCTTGACCACGGTTAGCTGGCAAGTAAGAGGTTTCCAATTCAAAGTTGTAAACTTGTCCAACCTTAACTGTCTTACCACTCAATGAATTCTGGTCTTTTTGACCATCTTCAACAGTTGCTACAACATCTTTCTTCGGATTGATCTTCGGAATGTTGTTGGTTACAAGGTTTGTATCATGGATACCAGTAAAATCAATTTGATAAGCTTTGTTATCGTACTTGCTAGCATCCTTGATGTCTTTCTTAACCGTTGTTGGGAAGATCAGTTTGAGGTTGATACCTTTCAAGACATAGTTGTTTGTGTAAGCAACTGGATCGTCTGAAGTGGTTACGGCAAATTCACCATCGATTTGCAATCCTTTTGCCTTGATGTAATCTTGAACTTTTTGTGGAGCTTCTGCTAGAGATTTGTAAATCTTGGTTGTGAAGCCACTTTGTACCTTACCGTCTTCTGTTGTTACACGAACACCAGCCAAGTTAGGAGTGACATACTTACCAGAGTATTTTTCAACCAACATCAAGCCAGCTTGCTTGTCTTTTTCGGTTACGCCTGTAAGACCTTTGTATTGGTCGTTGTCGATGTTGATAGTGTAGATTTCTGTTGAACCAGCCAACATTGTCTTACCATTGACATCTTCACCTTTGGCATTTGTACCTTTCTTAGTCGGCTCTGCTTTCACTTCCTTGTAGACATAAGTAACTTCGGTAACGCCTTTTGTAACTTTACCTTTTTCATTACCTTTTGTCTTTTCAGGAACAAGGTTGTACACTTTATCACCAGACTTAATCGCTGTCGTCTTGTGGTCTGTTGTATCGTAGTTTTCACCAACCTTAGAATGAGAAGTATCCGTTACATCTTCTTTAATTTTCTTACCAGATTCATCTACATAGTGAACCACAACATCACCATAATCTTGAGGTGAGTCTACTGTTACCGTATTAGAATCACGTTCAACATTGTTGATAATTTCAGTAAAGGTGTTCTTCACGGTACCAGTATTCAGTTGTTTCACTTGCATGTAACCTGTAGCTTGGAATTCACTATTATCTGAAATCTTGCTCAAGAAGTCACTAGAGAATGAATACACAACTGTTCTTGACTTGTGATCAATCGTTTGGCTGACATATTGCGTCAAGTCAGTACCTTTAGCTAATCTTGTACCGTCTTTCAAGAGAAGGTCTGTCTTCGCAAACCATTTGTGAACACCGTTGTATTCTACTAATGGAGAGTAAGTGTCCTTCACTTCCATCTTTTCAATCGCTTGACCACGGTTAGCTGGCAAGTAAGAGGTTTCCAATTCAAAGTTGTAAACTTGTCCAACCTTAACTGTCTTACCACTCAATGAATTCTGGTCTTTTTGACCATCTTCAACAGTTGCTACAACATCTTTCTTCGGATTGATCTTCGGAATGTTGTTGGTTACAAGGTTTGTATCATGGATACCAGTAAAATCAATTTGATAAGCTTTGTTATCGTACTTGCTAGCATCCTTGATGTCTTTCTTAACCGTTGTTGGGAAGATCAGTTTGAGGTTGATACCTTTCAAGACATAGTTGTTTGTGTAAGCAACTGGATC